>JAISOS010000011.1 GCA_031275485.1 Clostridiales bacterium
GGATAAAGGCGCGGTTTCGCAAAGTGTTTACGCCTTACGACAAATTAGACTTATTTACCTTGGCTTTGTACACTGCGCACTTATCGTCGAAATGTTGCAGTTTTACGTGACACGCCCTATCATAATACGAAAAACGTTTTTTTGCCGCTCGCGTCTGAAAAGGCGGCGTTCGGCTTGCGCTATTATAATTCATAACGGCTATATTCTTGCTTAATTGCGAAAAATATCGTATAATACCGTTATGAAAGACAATTATTTGGAACTGAAAATATCAAAATACGGACGCGACGGACGCGGCGCGGTCTTTTTGAACGGCGTTCAGTACGCGGTGGAAGGCGCGCTGAAGGACGAAACCGTGCGCGTCGAGGGCGGCGGCAAAATTTTCAAGACCGCCGAAATTATCGTCCCCTCGCCGCACAGAGTTACAGTCGAATGTCCGTGTTTTTCACGTTGCGGAGGTTGCGACCTGCTTTTCGCCGATTACGGCGAGCAACTCAGAATCAAAAAAGCCGCCGTCGCGGAGAACTTAAAGCGCGTCGTAAGCAAGGAACTGATTTCCGACACGGTGGGTATGTTCTATCCTTACCGCTACCGCAACAAAATTCATATCGCTTTCACCGCGTCTCCGAAAGGGGTCAAAGCGGGTTTTTTCGAGGAAGGCTCGAAACGCGTTACGGATTACCGCGGCTGCCTGCTACATGAAAAATCGGCGGACGTTCTCGTGAGAATTTTAAAAGATTTCATCAGTAATAACGGCGTAAAAATCCGCGACGAAAACAAAAAAACCGAGGGCGTGCGCTATGCCGCCGCAAGATTTTTAGACGGCGGTCTGATGCTGACCGTCGTTTCCTCTCACACTACCCTTCCCGAAGCCGCGAAATTATACGCCGCCCTCGCCGAGAACTTCAAGGAGGTTTCGCTATATCTCAACGTCAACAAATCGCGGGATTCGGCGATTTTTTCCGATAAATTCGTTCATCTTTTCGGAAAGCCCCAAATAACCGGCAAGCTATGCGGAATAAGGTTCGACTATTACCCCTCCGCGTTTATTCAAATCAACGACAATATCGCCGCGAGAGTATACAACGACGTCCTAAGCGCCGCTTTAATTGACAAGGACACGACCGTGCTAGACCTATACAGCGGCATAGGGCTGACTTCCGTAATGTTCGCAAAAAAATGCGCGCGCGTCATATCCGTCGAACTGTCGAAAGACGCGGTGAAAGCCGCATCCGCTCTCAAAAAATCGTACAGGCTTTCGGATAAAATCGTCAATATTTGCGGCGACGCGGGCGCGGAGCTCGCAAAACTGTCGCTTGAATACGACGAGGCGCGCTTAGAAGTCAAGGCGGTCAATACCATACGTCAAAAAAATTACGAAGCGTCTGCGGTCCGCAGTTTCGGCGGCTTGGAAATCGGAGCTGTCGATACCGTACTACAAAACAATTACGAAGCGCGCATATATGCCTGCGATAACCGTACCCGCGCGGAATACGTATCAGCGCCGCGCCGCTTTTTCGCCGCCTCCGCCGACCCGTTATTACATACGGGATATATCTCCGCGCCTACGCGCCGCATCGTCGTTTTTGCCGACCCGCCGCGGACGGGGCTTTCCGAAAAAGTCGTCAACGGGCTTTTGCGCTTGAAACCGGAGCAGATCGTATACCTGTCCTGCAATCCGGAATCTTTAAGTAAAAACCTCGCGGATTTTTCCGGCGAATATGAAATAAAAAGCCTCGTTCCCTACGATATGTTCCCCCAAACGCGCCACATAGAAGTTCTTGCCGTGCTAAACCGAAAGGAGCGCGTTTAAAGAGAACGGGGGGCGGAGAACCGCGCGGTTTTACGCGTAATTCGCCCTCAACGGCAAGCTACTCTCAACCCGTAAAGCGGCGGTAATACTCTATACCCTCCGCCTGCGAATGACCATGCACGATCTTCATTTATTATTTTATTTTCAAAATCATCAAAGATATGGAACAGGAAGGTATATAATGTGCTTTGATCAATGCGTCTGAAACCATCTAATAGTTTATTTATTCTTTTTGAGTAACTATTTGCCGTGCCAACGAATGCGCTGTAAAATTTTCCAAATCTTGTGACTTATACGGCGTTTCATATGTTCCTTGGTCGGTTGTTATCTTACATTTTATCTTGATGTTAATTTTACTTTGCGTAATATTGCTATTTATCGTTAGTTGCGTGTAATTGATTTTCATATAATCAATCGACGTATTATAAGAAGACAACGAAGCGAACGATTTACTGTTTTCATCAAGAATAAATTCTTGCGATATAATATACGCCGGACTGTTTTGCAGAAGGCTTATGCTTGCTATCCAGCGCGCTTTCGCGAGGTTTTATCGTTATTGTGCGGGTTGTATGTTGGTAAAAAGATTTGCACTTTCTTGTCGTTAAGTTTATTCGCCATAGCCCAAATCTTCCGCTATGTCTTTCCTCGAATTGTAATGTTGCCCTCTAATTACGGTGGGAATAAACTAATCACCTTCACAATGACGGGTTGGATGCGTTTTTGAACTATCCCGCAATTCCCAATAATAACGGTGTGTCATTTTGTTTAATGGTTTTGCCGGAACAGTTGCTTTCTAATTCTTTTACAAAGATTTCTAATGCTCGCTGTTTATGTAATATATCAAAGCCTATGGGCAAAAACTAATTTGCCCATATTTTTATTTGATGTTCTTTCTTCCAAAACAACCTTTTTGTTTCGCAAAAGGCTCCCTCTCCCGCGTAAATAAAAAAACAAAAAATATCACGTTTCTATTTTTTCCAGCATAGCGTCTATGTTCTCGAATTTTTTCATCCCGAACACGACGAAAATCAGCACGGATACGAGCGCGGCGCATACCCAGAAAGCGGCGTAAGCAAAAGCCTTATAAGCGCCGCCGCCGCCGAATAGACTAAGCGAACCGAACACCGCGCCGGCTATCATAATGAAAAACCCGCCCGCCGCCGAAATAAACATAGGTAGCATAACGTAGGTATTGTTTTTAACAGCCTCTCTAACGTTGTTCCATTTCAGATTCGGGCGTTTGAGATCGCGCAGCATTCCGAATCGGTTAAGGGAGTAGGAGACTACGCCCGCGACGGCGCAGACGAGCGCAAAATTCAAAAGCGCGAGCGGAACGCTACCCGCGACCGACAAATTCGCTACGGCGACGACGACGGCCGAGAGCGCAATGCCGGCAAAGGATACGGCTTGGGCGAGCTTCAGCTTCGCATCAAAAACCGCACGGAAAGGCACTGGCAGAAATTTATTCATATAAAAATACGCCCCCTCTCTCGTGAAAGCGACGTGCGCCGTATAATTCAAACCGCACACCATCATAAAAATCATAAACATCGATATTCCGAGCGAAAATAATTCCTGCGATACGCCGCCGCCGAGAGTATACATATTACCATAAAAAACTATTATTATCGGAGCGATCACGACTCCGAGAAAGGATTGAAAGGCAAAGCCCGTGTTTCTCACAAGCAACTTAAATTCCTTTTTAAACAATTCCTTTTCTATCGTCCCCGCCGCTACGTTCAAGTCGACGCTTGTTTTCTCGGCGGGACTTTTTCCGCCGCCCTGCTGCGCCCTCACGCCGCGACCGTACATGCCGCCGCATATGAGTAAAGCCGCAGCGAAAAGCGCGCCCGCCGAGAGCAAAAACAGCGCCAGATTAAGGAGCGGATTTCGGAGCATCATAAATTCGGCGAGGAAGCTGAACGGATACAAATATTTGCCCGCCGCGGCAAAGTTTAAGAACAGCTCGGTAAGGTCCGCGCCCGCGCCGGACTCCCCCGCCGTTTCGCCAAGCGAGGAAAAATATGAAACGCCGCCGAAATAGACCGCGAAAATTACGGCGAATAACGCCAAACCGCCGACTAAAGCGAACATGGATTTCCGCTTTAAAAACGAAACTATATACATTACAGGGAATGACAGCAACGCGATTAAAAACAACGGTATCAGCGGAACGATGAGAATCGCCGCCGGCAACGTTATCCAATACGCAACGGAAACCGCCGCGCCGCCCGCAGACAGACCGATTCCGAAGCAAAGCGCGATAGGCAGAAGCGCCGAGACGGTCAAAACCTCCGTGATATAGACGACGGCGAGCTTAGCCAAAAATATTTTGCCCCGTCTGACCGGCAGAGTAAAAAGAAAATCCGCGTCGCTACTGAAAAACATAACCTGAAGCATGGCGGTTATGCCGAAAAACATCACGACGAGCGCGCCCGCCCCGAAAAGCAGACTCAAAACGTTCGCCGAGGCTTCGGGAGCGTTTCGCGCCGTCGCCTGTCCAGCGAAAAACATAGCGACGGACATCATAACGATCAATGGTCCGAAACCTGCCGCTAAAAGGGCGTAAACCAACCTTTTTTGTTTCTTTTGATCCTTGTCTATCCTGTACGCGTTTATCGCCAGCACGCGAACCAGGGCTATAAAATCGGTCATAAAAATCGCTCCTACGATTTACTTTTTTTCTTTGAGAGTTCTAAAAATTCATGACGATTTCGCCCTACTAGTATCCGCTTTTTTGTCGCGAAAATTTAGAACCGCCTATTTTCTTATTTATGCGGCGGAAACCTTGTGAACAAAGGGTTTCCGCCGCGTCCCCTTCAAAAAAACTTCAACATTATATTTTATACAAAACGATACCGTCCCGCAAACGACATTTCGCTGAAATTCAAAAAATCTCTTAGCGCTTTAATATCTATTCTTTATACGTTTATATTCATCCGTTTTGCAAGCGATCCGATAAAACGCCGCGTTAAAAATACGTAGTCTTTTCCGCGTTATCCCGCGTATTTTTTATCGTCGCGGATATAAAACGTTTTTATGCGTTTTAATCACACGCTACCGCCCGTAACGCTCAGGAAATATTGTTCGAGACTCTTGTCGCTCTGCTTTTCCTTCAATTCCGCCATGGTCGTATCCACGACAAGCCTGCCTTTGTTGATTATCGCCACGCGGTCGCAAAGCTTCTCGGCGACGTCCAGAACGTGCGAGGAAAAAAATACGGTACTGCCGCTCTCGCAGTATTCCCTCATAAGCTTTTTCAGGTCGAACGCCGATTGCGGATCCAAGCCCGTCATAGGCTCATCCAAAATCCAGAGCTTAGGCTTATGAATAATCGCGCCCATTATGCAAATCTTTTGACGCATACCGTGCGAATAATTCTTTATCTGCCTGCTAAGGTCATCCGAAAGGTTGAATAACGCGCCGTACTTTTCTATGCGTTCCTTGCGCGTCGCGTTGTCCACACCGTAGACCGCGCTCATAAAATTCAGATATTCTATGCCCGTCAATTTGTCATAAATAACGTTATTATCCGGCACAAATCCGATAAATTTTTTAGCCTCCAAAGGATTTTTTTTCAAATCGCAACCGAAAATTTTCACGGTTCCCGCCTCGAACGGCAGCACGCCTATCATAGACTTGATCGTCGTGGATTTTCCCGCTCCGTTAGGACCCAAAAAACCGAAAATCTCTCCGGCCTCAACCTTTAAACTCAAATTGTCTACCGCCTTGACCGCGCCGTTTGCGTAAGTCTTAGTCAGTCCTGAAATCTCTATCATACCGTACCTCCGCTATGTAAATATATTACCGCTTTTTTATAAAAAAGTCAAATCTTTTCGATATATTTGCAGCACATAACAAGGGAATAATTAGGGCGCGTTTACGTAAACGAAAATTGCTTATGATTGCCAAATCTTCGAGCCAAATTTTTTTTGAAGATGCGTTCTATAATAAACAACCGAAACAACGCTTTTGTTCAATAGATTCTCCGCCTATTATGACATTCATATATTCATCTTTTTTCATAAATAAATATATTTCATTCCATTTTTCCAAGTCAAACCCTTTAAGGTGTAAATTAATTTGCGCAAGATACCTGGAATTTTCGGCAAATACTTTATCAAAAAACCGATTGGCTAATTCGGTTTTTAATCGACCGTACCGCGAAATACGTCATGAACGACGTTTTTCCGCTTCCCGGCAAACCAAAGATAACCGTTATCATTTCTTTTTATCCTCACCCTTACCTTTCCGCACTTTCAAATCACCGCGCACAAGATCTACCACCCGGCGGTTATTGTCGTTTCCGGTCTTTTCGTTAAGAAAAAAATCAACTACCTTTTCCTTTGTGGACTTGGGCAAGTTGCTTGTATCATCTACAAATGATTTTTAGAATCTTTTCGATTAGCTTTAAAAATAACATTCGGCATAATATTTTTATTTATTTTACCGACAAACTGATACTTAGGATTTAAAATATGACTACCTGATCTATCGGTTATCCAAGGCTATCTCTTACACCAAATACGAAAGTGCGCTTGAATGTCTGCCGCCGCCCGAAAAGCCCGACAAGTATCGCATTATGAAGTACGGCGAAATCTTGGAGCATAAATTCAAAGTTCCTGTTGCTTCACTTACATACGATACACGGCATTTCAGAACACAACTACTAATACAAAATGAGGAGGAAAAAAAGGAAAATGCAAGAGCCGCAATTATTATCTAATCGGCAAATATGGAAACAGCGCAGAGCGTTGTTCGGCTCTGGTCTTTCCGTGTTGAACACTATGCCCGCTATTCCTTTCACAAAGAAATAGAATATTTGGCGTGAGTTCAAACGCGGTTCTGTTTGCCTTAACACTTATGAATTGATAAATTGCGGTAGTCAAACGGCTTCACGAAAAGGCGTTTGACTACTTTTCTCATTTGTGCATTTTGGGGTTGGGGGTGTGCAAAATGTGCGTACCCCGCATTGCTTCATGCTCTCACATATTTCTGATTACGGCTGTTTGGCTTGTCGGGAATTGTCATCACGAGTTGTCCGGACTCCAGCAGGGGCTTTAATACATTCTTGCGAAAATACTCTCTGGTTGCGACTCCGTAATGCTGTTGCATTTCATCGCGCGTTCTTGGAATAGCGCAAAAATCAAGCAGTGAAGCCAACCGCTCATCTTGCGTACTATCTTGCGTGGTCTCAGTACGCAAGTCACTACGCAAGTCGTAATTCATGTTTTTCAAAACGACGTGAAAAGCAGTCTGCGTAGACTTGAATTTCGGTGCGAAGTCTTCTGTGTAGCCATACAAATCAGCGGTCGCTTCTCTGATTTTCTTCAGACCACTGCCGCGTCGCTCGATGAAGTCAAGACGGTGGAATATCTCGGCGATGATTGGATTTCTTCGCGTGGACGGAACTTCATCAATATCCTGCTCCTGTATCAGCGTCCCATCCGGCATACCGCCGGGAGAGTAGATTTCAAGGCGGTCATCGTACATATCAACATGAACCTCGCTGCCGATGACGGTATAGTCACGATGCATGAGTGCGTTGGCGAGTGCCTCGAAAACAGCCCTGTCAGCGTAATCGGGCTTGTTGACGCGATGATCGGACATCTTTTTCCATCGCACTTTCGAGTTCATCTTGACAAACTCATGGCTTCGCATAAGCTGCGAGATGATGTCCCCCTCAAACTCCTTGTCGTCCACCGCATCGTCCAAGCCGCCGCTCTTGTCGAGACCGTCCCAATGGTTGCAGAACACCCTCGACTGAAGAAGCGGGCATTCGTCGGAGAACATCAGCCCGGCGTAGGTCATTGTGCCGTCTGGCTTGCAAAGCCCAAAGGAAACGTAATCCTTCTGCGTCAGGAGCATTTTCTTTTCGCGTTTGAATGTAGCATCGAGAACGGTGAATGTCAGGTCGCTCACCTTATGCTCGGTTGGCATTGAGTCAAAGGTGAGGTTCTTGCCTTGCCGCACAAGCTCGCTCAGGCGCTGTGGCGACGCAGGGTTGCTCTCGTTGCCGATACGCACATACGCTACGGTGCTGCCGTCAGCAACATAATAGTACGGAGTGATTTCCCCATGCGGAATATAGAGCGCCAACACCGTCTTGCCATCGTCCATGTGATGCGGCGTGAGGTTGAACTCTGGCAATGGTGAGATGCGCTCCTTTATAAGGTTGCTTATCTGCTCGGAAGTCCGCTTTACATCGTCTACACCGACGATTCCCCCGTCATCGTCCACGCCAAAGAAAAGCCTGCCGCCCATGTCGTTGGCGAATGCGCTCACGGTTTTGAGCCAGCTTTTGGGGCACTTTACTTCAAGCTCCGACTTGAACTCGTATTCTGTGGCTTCCGCTATGAGAAGCTCATTGATTGTTGTCATATATCCGTACCTCGTATAATATAGTTGTTAGTTTTTTTGCAAGGAACTAACGGAAACTTGTTATATGGTAATAAACTATTGTATAATGAGTTTGGTACGGATAGAGGCTCGCTGTTGCTCACCTTGG
>JAISOS010000041.1 GCA_031275485.1 Clostridiales bacterium
TCTTCACCTCGCACCTCACGGTGCGTAGCTTGGGTTTCACTATGCGGTTGACTATGAGTGCCTCCGCTACGGTCCTTTCATCGCTTAGATTTATGCCTTACTCGGCGTACTAAAAAAAAGCCCCTCTTTTGAAAAAAGGGGGGCTGACATTATTTTTTACGCGGATCTCCGGCACATAAGACGGCGGCCTCTTTTAGCGTGTCCACGTTTGACTGCGCGGACACGCCTCTCAAAAAAGATTGCGGACGTTCGCTTGAAAAAAACTTTCGCCGCCGCGCTTATTTATATTTCGTAAAGAAAAGAGAAAAAGCACTCTCCGACGACTACGCTTTATTGTTGCAGCCTAAGACGTTTACGAGCTTATGTCTGACAACTTCGGTTATCGCGGCTCTCGCGGGCGTCAAATACTGACGCGGGTCGAAGTGCGACGGATTGTCGCGCATATGCTTTCTGATACTCGCGGTAAAGGCGAGTCTGAGGTCGCTGTCGATATTGATTTTGCAGACCGCCATAGACGCGGCTTGTCTCAACATTTCTTCGGGAACGCCCTTCGCGCCGTCTAACATACCGCCGTTTTCGTTGACGATTTGTACGTATTTTTCGGGCACGCTAGACGCGCCGTGCAGTACGATAGGGAAGCCCGGCAGGCGTTTTCCCACTTCCTCCAAAATATCGAATCTGAGCTTCGCCTCGCCCTTAAACTTGAACGCGCCGTGACTGGTTCCGATAGCGATGGCAAGGCTGTCCACGCCCGTTCTCTCGACAAATTCCTGCACCTGACCGGGATCGGTATAGGACGAGTCCTTTTCCGAAACGTTTACCGCGTCCTCGACGCCCGCGAGCCTCCCGAGCTCCGCCTCGACGACTACGTCTCTGTCGTGGGAGTAGTCGACGACCTTTTTAGTGATTTTTATGTTCTCCTTGAAGCTGTGATGCGACGCGTCTATCATAACCGACGTAAATCCGCCGTCGATGGAATCCTTGCACAACTCGAATGTGTCGCCGTGGTCGAGATGCAGACAAATAGGCAGTCCGCTGTCCTCTACGGCGGCTTCCACAAGCTTTCTTAAATAAACCGGATTGGCGTATTTACGCGCTCCCGACGAGGCTTGCAGAATAAGCGGGGCCTTTTCGATTTTCGCGGCGTCGACGATACCCTGAATGATTTCCATATTGTTGACGTTGAACGCGCCGATAGCGTAGCCGCCGGCATAGGCTTTTTTGAACATTTCGGTACTTGTTACTAATGGCATTTAAAAAAATCCTCCGTAGGTTTAAACTTTCTTTACCAAATACATTATATAATATTTTTCCGCAAAAGGCAAACGAAATTTAAGAAAAAATTTTTGCCGCCGCATGCCGGGCGCGTCGGCGTCGGCGCGTCCGTTTTTTAAGGCTAATGAAAAACTGCGTTAAAACGCATAAAAACTTTGTAATGCACGGATTTAATAAAAAAGCGCGGAAAATGCGGCTTAAATCCGCACTTTTTATTTTCTTGCCGACGGAATTTCAACTCGAACGAATTACTTATAAAATTAAAACGAAAAACGGTTAAACCGCGTATTCGGAAATACATAAACGGGGGGAGCCTCGTTTTGAACGGTTGAACGGCGGTAGACGCGCCGCGCGCATTCCCGATTTGCTTATAAGGGATACGCGAAAAACGACGGTTGTTAATTCGGGCGCGGAATGAAAATTTGCGGCGGACGGTTGCTTTAACCGATTGAACGCGCGCAACGATTAGGTACAAACCGCCGGCGGTGAAAAACGCGAAATAAAAATTTAAGAACGTTCGTTAGAGGGTTGATTTATTTATATTTTTGCGGTATAATGACGGCGGCGGTAAAAAAAGGAGTTGCTATAACGAGCCACAAGAAACTTTGAAAATTGCCGGAGCGCGCGTTCGCGTAAACGAAAACGGGAGGATTCTAGGCGGGTTTCGCGCTTTTCAAGGCGTTTAACGGCGCGAGGGGAAAATAACCGCCGAAAGGGATAAATGGGTGCAAAAAGAACAAGCCGTTTAATTATTCGGATGGCGGCAAAGGCGCGCCGGCGGTCATATACGCAACCTTTTAATACGGATGCTTATGTTTTATGTACTATATAAATTACGGTCTTTGCAAATCGGAATTGCGTCAAAAATAACGCCGGATTTTTCGCCTTGCTTACGGCTGAAAAGGCGGCGTTCGGCTTACGCTATCGTATTTCATAACTACTATAAATCGCCTTGTCGACGGAAGCGTCAAAGTCCCCGTTTTTTTGAAGGGCGTCGTTAAATTCAAAAATAGACTTCTTTCGAAAATTGACGGCGAACGGCTTTTAGGCGGTACGCTGAAAACGGTCAAAGATACCGTCGGTGCGGGTTTTGGAAGAAGTCTGATAATTACGGCGGGTTAGCGCCGTCGAAATACCGTAAAAAGGATAATTGTATGCTGTTGACGGATATCAAAGGCATAGGTAAGGCTTATTTGCAAAAATTGAACGCGATAGGTGTTTTTTGCGCGGAGGATTTGGCGAATTTTTTGCCGTCCGGATACGTGGATTTCAGAAAGCGTACGCCCGTGAGCGAAATAGCCGCCGGGCAGTATGTTTTTGCGCGCGCGGAGGTTCTTAAAACCGAATATAATCCGCGCGGAAGGGTCGTCAAAGCCGCGCTGAAAATAACGGAAGACAATGCCGGGGTTGACGATGCGGGCGGCGTAAATAGCGACGGAAACGGCGGCGCGGGCGACGCGCAAAACAGAGCGGGAGGCGTAAGCGGCAATGAAAAAAACGGCGCGACGAACGGCGCGAATAACGGATTTAACGACGACGGTAATAATTATGAAAACCGTAATGCGGACGGCATAGATAAAGGTATAAAAGACAAGAAGAACGGCGGTGAAAAAGGCTCGGAAAATGACGCGGAAAACGGCGTGAGTAACGTGAATACGGCCGCGCTTTGCGGCGCGGTTTGGTTCAATCAGCCGTATGTGAAAGAAAAATTAAGAGTCGGCTCCGCGTACAATTTTTTTGCAAAGGCGGCGGAAAAAAACGGCGCGGTTTCTCTCGTAAATCCGCTTTTCGAGGCGGCGGACCGTCCGAAGTCTCTGACCGGGGTTATGCCGATTTACAGGACAAAAGGACTTATTCCTCAAGGTATAATGCGGAAATTTATAAAAAATGCGCTGGAACATACGCGTTTCGAGTCGATTTCGGAATATTCCGCGTCATACGGCATTCAAACGTCCCTAAACGAAGCGGATTTCAGCGCGCATCGCCGAAGCGGAGGGAAAGAAACGCGGAGCGGGACAATGTCCCTAACCGAGGCGAATTTTAACGTGCGGAACGGCGGGGAAGAAACGCGGAACGGAAAAATGTCATTAAACGAGGCATATTTTAAAGCGCATTGTCCGAGCGGCGAGGATGAGGCTTACCGCGCGCAAAGGCGGATTGCCGAAGAGGATTTCGTCAAGCTGATTTTCACCTATTCCGTCTTGAAGGAGCGCGCCGCCGTGAAAAAAGAGGGCTGTTCGGCGGACGGGGCGGTCTTGGACGAATTTTTCGCCGCGATACCTTTCGCTTTTACCGAATCGCAGAGAAACGCGCTGAACGATATAATAGACGATATGAAAAGCGGCGCGCGTATGAACAGACTCCTTATGGGCGACGTAGGCTCCGGCAAGACCGCCGTCGCTTTCGCCGCCGCCTTTTTCGTGGTCAAATCGGGGCGGCAGTGCGCTCTTATGGCGCCCACCGAAATACTCGCGAGACAGCACTTCGACAACGCGCAAAAAATATTCGGTTCACTCGGCGCGGGAGTCGAGTTTCTCGCCGCGTCCCTTTCCGCAGCCGAAAAGAGAGCGGCGGTCAAACGGCTTGCCGACGGGAGTGCGGATATCGCCGTCGGCACGCATTCGCTGTTTTCGGAAAATACCGCGTACAAGAATCTGGGGCTTATCGTCGTAGACGAACAGCAGAAATTCGGTGTGAGAGAAAAAAACGCGCTCAAAGAAAAAGGCGCGGACGCCGACCTACTCGCCCTCAGCGCGACGCCCATACCGCGCGCGGTTTCGCTCGCGCTTTTGGGCAAGCTGGATATCTCGGTAATCGAACGGCGCGCGGGCGCGGACACGGTCGCGACCCGCATAGTTTCCGACGCGAAACGCGGGGATATGTTCCGCTATATACGGCGGCGGGTGAAAGAAGGGCGGCAGGCGTACGTCGTCGCTCCGCGCATAGAGGATGCAGAGGGAATAGAAACCGACACGGTCAAGGCCCTGTATAGGGAGCTGAAAGAAGGCGCGTTTAAGGATATAAAAACCGCCCTGTTGCACGGAAAAACTCCGAAAGCGGAGCGGGATGCGGCTATGAAAGGTTTCGCGGAGGGCGAAATCGGCGCGCTTGTGGGCACGACGATAGTCGAGGTAGGTCTGGACGTCGCGAACGCCGCGGTTATGGCGGTTATGGACGCCGACCGCTACGGGCTTTCGACGTTGCACCAGTTGCGCGGCAGAGTGGGCAGAGGGAACGAAAACGGGACGGCGTATTGCTTTTTGCACACGAAGAAGGAGGACAATCCGCGCCTTCGCGCGCTTTTGGAGTGCGGCGACGGGTTCGGCGTGTCCGAGAGAGACTTCGAGCTGCGCGGCGGCGGGAATTTTTTGGGCGAAAGGCAGAGCGGTGGCTTCGAGACGCTGAACGATTATATCGTCAAAATCGATAAGGAGCTGATCGACGGAGCGAGAAGAATCGCGGACGGCATAGCGGTAAACGAGGAAACGCTCGGAGTTTTCCGCGATATGAATTATCAAAAATATTTTAATATTGTTAAAAATACGGTCTTAATGTGACGAGGTTGAAAAGTTGAACGCGCGTAGCGCCGCCTTAAAGAAAAAACTCTTTATTTCGCGCCGCAGATAAAATGTGTAATAAAAAATTCGTAAAAAAAATCTAAAAATCGGAAAAAGTTGAAAAATGCGTAAAAAACCGCTTGACACAGACGATGACGACGTATAACGGAAGCGATGCGTTTTTTTGAAAAAAAATTATCGGTAAGTCAAATTTGCGGACGCGAAGCGGAACGATTTCGCACGGAAAAGCATATCATATAAACGAACCCGTATTTTATGAGACGAAACTACGCCTTAATGCGGGCTCCAAACGCGCCGGAGGTTTTATTCCCGAAGTTGCGGGAGGATAAATCGCGCGTGAATTTCCATAATTTTTGCGCGTGAAATCGCAAAAAATTATGCGCGAAAGCGTAGGAATCCGCATGCGCAAACGCGCGAAAAAACGCGAAAAATTGTGTGTGAAATTACGCGGATTTACTGCCGGAACGGGTGAGCGCGCGCGTGAAAAAAGTGAGTCCGCATGCGAAAACCGCGCGCGGAAATCACGGAAATTTTGCGCGGAAATTAAGGGGATGTTTATGCTGTTCGGAACCGACGGAGTCAGGGGCTCCGCCTCTTATTTTTTTGAGAATAGGCTGGCCTATAATTTGGGGCGGGCATTGGCTTCGAGAAACGGAAGACGGCTGAAAATAGTAATAGCCCGCGATTCGAGACTCTCCGGGCGGGATATTGAGCGTGAGGTCGCGGGCGGTTTGTCGGAATATCCGACTGAAATAGTCGCGCTCGGCATAATGCCCACGCCCGCAGTGCCCTGCGTTATGCGGCGGATCGGCGCGGATTACGGCGTTATGGTCAGCGCGTCGCACAATCCTCCCGATTATAACGGCATAAAAATTTTCGGTAAAAGCGGCGAAAAATTGACGTCCGCGGAGGAAACGGACATAGAAAACGCCGTGAAAGCCTTTAATGAAAAGACGAACGGCGAAATCGGCAAAATCGGTGAAAGAATGCTTAAAGAAACGCGCGAAAAAAGGGACGGAATCGACCGCGTAAATGAAATAATACCCGACGGCGGCATTGAGGAAAATTTTGAAAAAACGCCTGACGAAACCCGCGTGAAAAGCGTCGGCGGAATACGGCAAAAAGACGGAAAAACGGGCGCCGGAAGCGAATACATAAATAAAAAAACGGACGGAGACGGACGCGTAATGCGGCTGAAAGACGCCGAAGAGATATACGCGGAAAATGTTTTACGGCGGAGCGGAGCGGTTTTGGACGGACTGAATATCCGTCTGGACTGCTGCTACGGAGCTTGCGCCGCGTGCGCTCCGAAAATTTTCGCGGCGGCGGGCGCGAACGTCCGCGCGCTTGCCGACGAATTCGACGGCGGACGCATCAACGTCGCGACCGGCTCGACAAACATAGATTATTTACGCGCCCGTATGAGCGCGGACGATTTCATAGGCTGCGCTTTCGACGGCGACGGCGACCGCGTACTCGCGGTCGCTCCCGACGGATTTGTGATAGACGGCGACCGTATTTTATATGTGCTGACGCTATATCTGCAAAAGCTCGGCGCGCTTACTAATAATACCGTCGTTGGAACGCTGATGACGAACTACGGGCTTGAAGCCGCGCTGAACGCCCGCGGTATAACCCTTTTAAGAACGGACGTGGGCGATAAATACGTCATAGAGAGAATGAAAAAAGATCGTTGCGCCATAGGCGGCGAGACATCCGGACATATCATACTCGCCGAAGAGGGCGCGGGCGGTACGGGCGACGGGATTCTTACCGCGCTTACTCTCGCTAAAGCTATCTTGAAATCGGGAACGAAACCGAGCGAGATAGCCGGACTGTACTCCGCGTTTCCGCAAAAAACAGTCGATATAAAAGCCTCGCCCGCCGTTAAAGCGGCGGTTGCCGCCGACGTGAAATTGAGCGCGCTCGTAAGCCTTTGCGGGGACTGCTTGAAAGGCGAGGGACGCGCGCTCGTCCGACCGAGCGGAACCGAGAATAAAATCCGCATAACCGTCGAGGCGAAAACATACGAAACCGTGGACGAAACGCTGAGCCTGCTTGTTCCCGAATACGAAAAATTCGCCGCGTCAATCGACGGCGGCTAAGACTGAAGGCGCGAATATGATACGGCATGCAACGGCGCCGATAAAAAAGACCGCGTTCCGCTTACGTCCGCATAAATTATTTTTTTAGCGTTCGGCTAATAAACGCGCTTTTTGCGTTCGCAATCGTTATTTTTTATGACGGGTGTGCTCGCATAAAACGCGAACGACGCGTTTTGGCGCTTATTTGTCCCTTTCGGCGTTGTTTTTTCTCGCGCGAAAAACGTCTTGAAATGCACGAAAACCATCTAAAGCTTCTCGTTTCCGTTTGCGCGAATACGCCCCAGTATTCCGTTAATAAACGCGCTTTTTGCGTTCGTGTAGCCGTCGCGGTCATATTCGTACCGTTTGAAGAGATCCAGCTTTAGTTCGGCGTATTCGGCGGCGGCTTTCGGGTGCGAGAGCAGATAGTCTCTAAAAGCCGTTTCGTGATAATCGCCGCGCGGGCGTATATGGATATGAAACACTCTTCGGTCAAAGCCCGTCGGAGTATACCCTTTTAGCACGAGCGTGTCGGGCGTAGAGGCGGCGGTGGGGTTCGGAATAACGATATATTCCGGATAGGGAAACGCGGATAATAAGCCGTCCGCGTCCGCGCCGTCCGCAAGTTCAAGCAATATATCGACGATGGGCTTCGCGATCAGATCGGGAACCGACGTGCTTCCGTAATGACGGACGCGGGCGATGTTCCGTTCGCCTAAAAGCTTTTTCAGACGGGCTTCCTCATCCTTGTACCAAAGAGTCCATTCGGGGTTATGCGGCGAAAGGATTATCGGGAATAACGCGGCGCGTTCCGCGTCGATAGATTGAGGTATAGACAAGCCCGCCGTTTAACATATCGGAGCGCATAAGATCTATTTCGGTAACGGTTTCGCCGAACGGGTTTATACGTTTGGGCTCGAAATCCGTTGTAACTCCGCGTCCGAGAGTGATATGCGGGGCATAGACGCGGGCTTCAAAAGAGGCTCGTTCTGCGGCGGGGTCGTCCGTTCGTCCGGTATGCCGGCGCGCCGGGGTTTTGCCGTGCCGATACGTCGGATTTTCAAGCGGAAAGCCTGCGGCGGTCAGCTTTTCGCATACGGCGCGCCGCAAATCGAGCAGCGGTTTGCCGGTTTTTACTCCCGCCCACCAAATATCGCCGCTTCCCGCGCGTTTAACCCGCCCGACGTAATCTATTTCGATATCGAACGGCTTGAACTCCGTTTCGGCAAGCGCGGCTTTGGCGGCGGCGGTTCGGCTTTCGTCGCACTCTCCGAGAAAGACTACCGTCAGATGCATATTTTCGGTCGGCGTAAAATTTCCGTGCGCGGAACGCGCGCTTAATTCGTTTCCGAGCGCGGTCAGCCGTTCCGGCGTGCCGCCTTTAAAATTAATCGCTACAAACAGTCTCATTCGGGCGTTTCTCCCTTTTGTGAAATCCGTGAAATCGCTTTGGTTTTTATTCTGTTTTATAAAATTCGCAAAGCGCTTTAAGGCGCGTTCTCATAAAATAAAGCGAGAGGATTTCAGGCGGTTTTCGTGCATTTTAAGGCATTTTTAAAGACTCTATTCGTCAATCAGAGTTACTATCCAATTGAGCCAACTTTTAACAGTTGAAGAACGGCGTTCAAAAGTGCTGTCGCTACCGACGTTATGCAGGTTTGAATCTTTCATAATCTGAATTATTTCACCTGTTGAGGGCATATTACCGCTTTCAAGATACTTACGGAGTGTGTCACCGAAAGCCTTATGCGACAATATCAAATCACAAAAAGCTAATTGACGCTGTTTATAGTTTAGGCGCAAAATACGTTTTCCGGTATCGCTCAGCCTATAAATAGGAGTTACACCGTCACGGTGTTTTTCAAGCAAACCAAGAACCGCGCCGCATCGGTGTAATAATTCGTTTGCCGTGCGTCAAATGCGTATTGTTCGGTAACGTCGTTTCGGCTTAACTCTTGCTCGTTCAACAATTCGCAAATATTAATTACCCGCTCGAAGCTATCCGCTTGCGGAAAAGGGATTTGCGGCTCTGGCGCTATGATCACTCGCCGTAATACCGATTGAATGTCGGTTATTTCTATGGCGGTATCTTCTATCGAGTAATTTTTCCGCTTTACAAAGACAAGAGAACTGTAATTATTCGCATCTTGAAAGGCGTACTCATATAACCGATAAATCCCGTTTGAGTATACCAAGAATAACGGTCTTACAGGCTTCGTAATGCGGCTTTGCCAAACCCTAAAAGGATAGTAGAGCTGTCTTACTAAAAAATCCTCCGATATGTCGCGTTTTGCTTCAAAGAGGGCTAATCCTCTTACACCCTCATACGCCGCGTCAATCTCGATCTGCGCATTATCAACCTGAACGCGACAAGGCGCAGCGGTCTTTGAATTGGCAATATCAAAGCTAAAAGAGCCGGAACTCATACGCCTGGAAACGGTTGAAACTAAATCTTCATCTTGAAGAAAATCTGAAACAATATTCGCCGCTATCGCACAATTCAAGGCAATAGCTTCGCTGGGAACATTGTTTGAATCCAAACTCTGAATATACGTCGGCAACGATACCCTTGTTACGGGGGAGTTATCAACTTCAAATTTATGGTATGCGTCAAAATGCGAGATAATATAATCACCCCTTGTGATCGGTAGTATGGCTAATTGATTATTCGCAAAAATCTTAGGCAAATTGATTGTGTGATCAAATTTTGCCATAAGTCGAGGTTCTCTAAATTCTTTAATTTGCGTTGCCGAAATCTCAAACCGACCGTTAGCATCAACCTGATTGAGAATATCATATTTTGAAAACAACTGCTCCCAAGCGGTGTCATTAAGACTTTTAGGCAAGCTACTCATAGTTTCTCACCACCAGTTCTTCAACTTCACCGCGTTTGGTAAAATCGGAATTAACCGCCCGTTTCGCTTGGACAACGGTAATATGATAGGCGGCGTATTGCTCTTTTATAAAGTCCGTTGCCGAATTAGAGAGCATAAATTTCAGTCCTCCGGCGTCTAAGTCGTCGCAACATTCACGCAATCTTATTTGATCGTCGCGAGTAAAACCGCCTCTTGAGTACCCCGTAAAACCGGATGTGTCGGAAACGGGATCGTAGGGCGGGTCGAGATAGACAAATGTGCCTTTCGGCAAAGTCTTTAATACTTCCGTATAGTCAAGAGAAGTCAAGCGGATAGTCGCCGTATTCAAATACGAACTAACCGCCCTTAGTGTGGGCGCATTTACAATATTCGGATTGCGATAACTCCCGAAGGGCGAGTTGAATTCTCCCGCATTGTTTACGCGGAATAGTCCGTTATAACATGTCTTATTAAGGTAGATTATGCGGGCGGCTCTCTCAACGTCGGATCGAGTACGGTATTCAAGCCTATTCCTATCCCAATCTCTAACGGCATAGAAATACCCAGCTTCATTCCTAAAAGCTTGTAATGCCGTAATAAGGGCTTCCACATCGCTTTTTATCACGCTATAAACATTGATTAACTCGTCGTTAATATCATTGATATATGCGATATTTGGCTGTAAGTCAAACAAAAGCGCACCACCGCCGATAAACGGCTCGCAGTATGTAATAATTCGCTTCGGAAGCAACGAAGTCAGAGAATCTAACAACTGCCGCTTGCCTCCAACCCATTTCAAAACAGGGGCAACCAACTTATTCTTTCCCACCGGCGGCACCTCCAGAGATACAAATACACGTTTAGCATAATAGCATGGATGCGGGTAAAATGCAAGCCTTTTTATTCGGGCCAACGAAATATTTATCCAATATTTTACCCGCGCATGAAAATAGTCATTGGAAAAACTGTCCGAACCGTTTTTGCGCCGAACGGACGGAATACGGTATTCCGCGCCGCTTTACGGTAAATCAAAATATCAAGCCGCGTGAAAATAAAAAATTTTCCGCGTTTCTATTTACTTATTTTTATAAATAGTATATAATATAAAAGATATTTTGAACGCCGAAAAGCCTTATAAATTTTTTATAATTCTTTTTCGGCTTTCGTTTATATACCCGCTTGTTTATTTGTTCGGTATGCGTATTTGTGCGCGTCGATTTATTCGCCGTAATATACGCGTTAATATATTCGTTTTTGTTCGGGAGGAGGCGTTATGACGGTTAAAACTTATGCCGAATATTCGGATACTTACTACGGCAGAGTCGATCTGGGCGTGAAATCGCACGTGTCGTTTCTGATTCAAATAGCCGTAATCGCGGCGTCGGCGGTTTCGATCGCCGTGTTTTTGCCGCCGATATTGCGGGGCGGCGCGTTTGACATTGCGTCGGTCGCGGTTTTGGGCGTATCCGCCGCCGTGCTTTTAATCGCGCTTATCCGCGCGGTTTTTTGGATAGCTTATCCGAAAAGGCTTATCGCCGTCGAACCGGGCAGGGTGATTCTTTTTCCGGGAAAACGCCGTGAAACCGTCCTGCCGCGTAAGGATATAATAAGCGTGCGGCAGAGCGATTGGTGGGGCGGCTCGGGTACGTATAACAATCACGCAGTCGTGATAGTCACGAAATACGGCGGTCGCTACAAACTGAATTACGTCGCGTCCGCTCCGTCCGTAATCGATAAATTGCGCCGAGTCAGGCGCGACATAGCGGCGTAAAGCCAAATTTTTTATTTGTTTTTTAAATTTGAGCGGGGAAAACATTTTGTGTAAAAAAGGCTTTTCTCGGCGTTATTTCCCAAAAATCTTAACGTTTTATTATATGAGCGAGAGAACTCTATACCCGTTTTTTGTCGAAACTTTCGATTTGCCCGCTTTTCAAAGGAGCGGCGGTCGGTTTTACCGGAAACGCGGCGTTTCCGACCGTCGGATTTTGACGAAATATCGTTCGCGGAACGGCGTCGCTTTATATAAAATATAGCGTTGAAGTTTTTTGGAAAGAAGCGCGGAGAGAGCCTTTCGTTCACAAAAGGTTTTCTCCGCGTAAATTTTAAAAATAGATAAGCGATCTTAAAAATCATTATTATGCGAGGGTAGGCGTTTTATGAAAATTTTAAGCCTGAACGGCGAATGGAAATTCAGAGAAAATAACTGCGGGGATTTTTTGCCGGCGACGGTTCCGGGCTGCAACTTCACCGATCTTATGGAAAACGGCGAAATTCCGGATCCCTTTGTCGGCGCAAACGAAAAGGACGGGCGCGTGCAAAGCGTCGCGCTGAAGGATTGGGAATACGTCCGTTCCTTTTCCGTTGACGACGAGCTTTTAAAGGCGGAGCGGGCGGAGCTGGTTTGCGAATCCTTGGACACGCTCGCCGACGTTTTTATAAACGGAGAACGGCTGTTTTCCGCCGACAATATGTTTAAAAAATATACCGCCGACGTCAAACCGTTCCTAAGAAAGGGCGAAAACGACATACGCATAGTTTTTTATTCGCCCGTCGGGTACGCCAGGGGTGAAAAGGAAAAATATAAGCTGACGTCGAGCTTTGACGCCGTCGCGCCCGCGCAGTATATAAGAAAGGCGCAATATCATTTCGGCTGGGATTGGGGACCGCAGCTCCCTCCGTCGGGCGTCGCGGGCGGCATATACATAAGGAGCGGCGGAGGAGCGCGCATAGGCGAGGTTTCGTTCAGTCAAAAACACGGGGACGGCGAGGTTGCGCTCGGCATAGACGCGGGAGTTATAAAAGACGGCTTCGCGGGCAGGCTGGCCTTGAACGTGGAAATCATAACTCCGGCGGGCGAAACCGTGCTTCCGGACGCCGTCGAGGTCGCCGACGGCGGAGCGCGCGTTTCGGTCAATATAAAAAATCCCGCCCTTTGGTGGCCTAACGGAATATTCGATAGGGAAACGCAGCCGCTCTACCGCGTCAACGTATACCTTAGGAGCGGAACTGCGGTTTTGGATACCGCCGATTATAACATAGGACTTAGAACCGTGGAATTAGACACTGGCGAGGCGGAATGGGGCGGACGCTTCGCGTTCAAGGTCAACGGCCGCCCGATTTTCGCGAAGGGCGCGAATTGGATCCCGGCGGATTCGTTCAGGGAACGCGTTACGTATGAAAAACTCGACCGCCTTTTAAAAAATATGCGCGACGCGAATATGAATATGGTGCGCGTCTGGGGCGGCGGCTTTTACGAAAGCGACGATTTTTACAATATATGCGATAAATACGGGATACTCGTCTGGCAGGATTGCTGCTTTGCCTGTATGCCTTATCCTCTGACAAACGCCGAATTCGTGGGCGGAATAGAGGATGAAATATATCAGAACGTCGGGCGCGTAAGACACCACGCCTCGCTTGCGTTATATTGCGGCAACAACGAAATAGAAGCTATGGCGGTCTTGTGGCGGTTCAATAAGCCGCTTAGAGAAGCGACAAGGAAGTTTTTCTACGAAACGCTCCCCGGATGGATAAGAAAAAAGGACGGCGTTACGCCGTATTGGGCGGGATCCCCGTCGGGTGGCGGCTTTTTGAAAAACGTCAACGGCGAAAACGCGGGAGATACGCACCTCTGGCGCGTTTGGCACGGACTCAGCCCGTATACCTATTACCGTAAGGTTTATACGAATTTTTGCTCCGAATTCGGTATGCAGTCGCTACCGTCTATGAATACCGTGCGGAAATTCGCGGACCCGGGGGACTTCGACCTCGACTCGGCGGTCATGAAAAATCATCAGAAAAACGCGGCGGGAAATTCCATTATGCGCTACTACCTCGTCTCGGATTTCCGTTCGCCGAAAAGTTTCGAGGATTTCGTTTATCTGACGCAGGTCATACAGGCGGAATGCATGCGCGAGCCGGTCGAGCATTGGCGGCGGAATCTCGGACGTTGCAACGGCGCGCTTTACTGGCAGTTCAACGACTGCTGGCCCGTATCGTCGTGGGCGGGCGTGGACTACTACGGAAATTTTAAGGCTCTGCAATACGCCGCGAAGCGTTTCAACGAAAGCCTCACGCTCTCAATTGAAAACGGCGGAACCGCCGTTACGCTTTACGTCGTAAACGAAACGGCGGAGGACTTTAAGGGCGCGATAAATTGGCGTGTGGAAAGTTTCTCGGGAGAAAGGCTGGGCGGCGGCGAAATCGAGGTGGAGTCGCGCGAAAACACTTCGAAAAAAATAGCCGATTTAGACTTTTCAAGGCTACTGAAAACGCGCGGAGCCGATTGCGTCTTCGTCGCGGAGTTGGTCGGGGACGGCGGCGCGGTAACGCGCAAAACCGCTCTGTTCCGCAAGCCGAAAAAGCTCAATCTGCCTAAAAGCGAGATAAGCGCGGACGCGGAAGCGAGCGGCGGAACCGCGAGAATCACGCTTAAATCCGCATCCTTCGCGAGATACGTAAAGCTTGAAATAGAAGACGTGAGCGAGCCGTTCTCGGATAATTTTTTCGATATGACGGCGGGCGAGACGCGAACCGTCGCCGTCGCCGTCCCGTCCAATTGGGATGCGGAAACCGTGCGGCAAAAGCTGAGCGTGCGCTCCGTCGCCGACGTCGAGCCGGGCGCGACGGAATTCTCGGATTTTATGTACAGGGTCAAGACGAGTCTAAGACCTATTAACGTCGTCAAGCGTATAGGCTACCTTTTGGGACTTTAAGACGCGGACGGCGCGGGAAAAGAACCTTAATTTTAACGGCTTTAAAGTATGCGGGAAGGCGCGGGGCGAAACATCCGATTTTCACGGAATTTGCGGTAAAAAAGCGGCTTTAAAGCGCGTCCGGAAAAAGCTTGCTTTTTGCGGAGTCCGCGGCGGCGAAATCGCGTAATACGGGTGAAAAGCTAGTAATAAATATAGGGTACGGGGGACGCGGGGGAAAATGCGGTATGAATGAAAAAGAAAAAGCCTCGCAATATTTTAACGCGGGATATAATTGCGCGGAGAGCGTGCTTATGGCTTTTGCGGACGCGGCGGGATTCACTCCCGAAACGGCAAAAAGAATCGCGTCCGGATTCGGCGGCGGCGCGGGCGGCACGCACGCTTATACCTGCGGCGCGCTGAGCGCGGCGATAATTGTCCTCGGCTGTAAATACGGCGGTTACGCGCCGGACGACGCGGAGGGGAAAAGGAGGCTTTACGGTAAAATAAGGTCGCTTATGAACGATTTTGAAACCGCAAACCTATCCGTGAACTGCGGGGAGCTTCTGAAAATCCTCACGCGGGAAAAAAGCGCGGGAATCTCGCCGTCCCGCGAGGCAGCGGAAAGACCTTGTTGCAGATTTGTGGCGAGCGCGTGCGAAATATTGACGGATAAATGGAAATAGTTTTGCCGCTGTAATGTTTCGTTTGCGGGATTATACGGTAAAGTTTTTTAAGAGAGACGGCGCGGCGGAAATACCGGCGGATAAATTGGAATAGCCGCGATACCGGAGCCGTTTCCTTGCGTTTAAGGATTACATTGTAAAGTTTTTTGGAAAGGGGCACGGGGGAAACCTTTTGTTTACAAAAGGTTTCCCCCGCAAAAACTTTACCATAAATATTACGGAAAATATTACAGAACGCGGCGCCGCCGCGCGAGTAAAAATAACTCCGAAAAGGGCGGACGAGCGCGGACACACGCTAATTAAGCCGATTAAAAAACGCGCGGACGGTTTTGTATGAGAGAAATAATAACCGAGATAACCCGATACATGAGAGAACACGTCGACCGCGGGATTTCTATAGAGGAATTAGCCGACAGATACGGATACAGCAAATTCCATTTTAGCCGCGAATTTAAGAAAGCCATAGGCGTAACCCCGAACGAATACTGGGCGGCTCTCAGAATGGAACGCAGCATCTCGGAATTGGGGCGTTCGGGTTCCATAGTGAACGCGCACCTTAAAACGGGCTACCGAAGCACGGGAACTTTCGTTTCGTCTTTTCAGAAAAATACGGGTTTTACGCCCGGAGGATATAGGGAAGAAATACAAAAATTGAGCATATGGAAGGACGCAAAAAATTATGAGGAAAAGAGCGACGTAATCTATACGCACTATTCTTTCGACAAAAAAAATCCGGCCGCGTTTCAGAAACACGCGCTTTCAGTCGTCTGTAATCTGCCGGAGGATTTCAAGGGATTGCTTTTTCTCGGTATGTTTTCAAAGCCGATGCCGAACGAACCTCCTATAGTCGGAAAGGCTATGACTAAAACAAGCGGGCGTTTCGTAATCGACAGAATACCGAACGGGGAATATTACGCGCTCGTATGCGCGATTAAACGCGACGCGAATCCGCTGACTTATTTTTTGCCGAAAAATTGGCTGAGAGATCTTGACAGGACGCCGCATGTTTTTCCGCTGGAAGCCGATACGGAAATTGAATTGACCTTGCGGGAGGAGCTGTCTACCGACCCGGCTATTCCGATAAACCCCGTAAAACTGCTCGTCGACGCGATAAGAAAAAAAGACCGATAGCAATCTAAAAGAACAAAGTAAGAGAACAAACCGTAAGAATTTGAGACCGCGTTTTTGTGTTATAATAGGATTGTTCCGATATACGAGGAGCAAGACCGATTATATTTAAAAGCGAGGATAACAAAATGAACAGAAAGGATTATTTGCAGGCGGTGTGCGATTCGCAGATTTCCCCGACGGAGGTCTTTATGAAACAATGCGAAGACCCGGGTTTCTATTACGTCGTCGACGTGCGTATCGGACCGAAAGAGTTTAAGGGAGAAAAAATTGCCGGGGCGGCGGAAATCCCGTTGTCCGAATTGCCGCGAAAACTTAACGCTCTCCCCCGGGATAAAAAAATCGCCGTCGTCACATGGGGCGTACAGTGCACTTTGGCGAAACAAGCAAGCCTTATGCTCTTAAACGCCGGATATGACGCCGTTGAAATCGGCGGCGGCGTAGCCGCGTGGAAAGAAGCCCGCTTGCCCGTGGAGCCTGTCGCGTAAGGGGGCATAGTTTTTTGTCGCGGCGGGCGGCGCGGTCGATTCGTGTGCCGCAGAGGGAACAAACTTTAATTAAACGCGCTTTTGACGGGAGCGCGTTTTTTTTACGTCGAACCGAGACGGGTTTTAGCGGTTTAAAAGTAATTCCTTATTAATAAAAATTATTAATAAGGAATTAAAACGGTTGATTTTTTTTGAATTTCGATTTATAATATAAAAATAACGGAAATAAAAGGACGTCGAAAAGGGAAGATTTATTATGCTGAGAAGAAATACGTGGCATAGGGACGCCGTGAAAAACGAGCTGGCGGCGATGGGGCATCCTACGGCCGAGGAGCTTTATCTTTCGCTCCGCGCCAAATATCCCGAAATGAGCCGCGCGACCGTGTACAGAAATCTAAAAATACTCGAGGAGGCGGGCGGCATAATCCGCGTGATAGGCTCCGTCGCCGGCGGCGAACGCTTCGACGCGACGGTTAAGCCGCATTACCATTTTATCTGCCTGAAATGCGGCGCGGCGCGCGATTTGGAAATCCCTTACCGCGAAGGGGAAAACGCGCTGATAGAGGAAAAACACGGCGTAAAAATAGAAGGACACAGAACTACTTTTTTTGGGTATTGCAAGGATTGCGCGTCGAAAAAGACGGATAAAAACGGAGAATTATAGCGTATTTTTTCGTCTGCTTAAATTACGGAATCCGCGCTTAAAAACGCGGACTAAATGCGCTTTCCGCGCGCTCAGATTGCGGAATTTTATAACGGATAACGCTTTTACAATCCGTAATAAAATAAAACGACCGATTTGAAATCGGTCGTTTTATTACGTGTAGGAGAATTTATGAAAAACATCTTAAAGAATAAAGATGCTCTTGGGAAAAAGCGAATTAATTATCTCCATCTTACGGACTTAATTATAAACGGTTCGTATGAAATCAGTATGAATTAAGAAAAATGTTTAAAAATTTCAAAAGCTATGCCGGAACGACATGAAAACCGCGAGGGCGGCGTTTTTTATTTACGGGCGCGGATTCTTAAATTCGCGGCGCAAAAGGACGGGGAAAGACCGAATTTTCGATTAAATATAAGCTCCGATTCAACGACCGTAAATCTTGATAAAAAACGAAGATTTGTCGCTTGCCCATAGTAATTTATAATATTAAACGTTAAGGTTTTTTGGAAAGGGGCGCGGGGGAAAGCCTTTTTGGAACATATGGTTTCCCTCCGCGTTAAAAAAATCCCCGCTTTTTGAGGACTATGAATTTTAACGGCAAAAAACGATACCCGGCGGGGTCATCCGCCGCGAAAATCCGTAACTCGTCTTTTTTTTAAATTACGGGAGCGTTAAAGATTTGCTTTTAAAAAGAAATTGTGATACAATAAAACAAAAGTGCGGAGAGTACCGTTACCGCGCGCCGCGTATTTTGAAAATGGCGGAATAAAAACGGAAGGCGATATGATTTCCTATTGTAAAAAAACTTTGCCGGAGTTTAGGGAGCTTAGAGAGGAAGACTTTTTAAGCGTAAAAGAAATATACGCGGAGCAGGGTTGCCGTTACTGCGAGTATACGGCGGGCGTTTTGTTTTTGTGGGCTGAATATTTCGGTTATTCGGTTTGCATACGGCGGGGTACGCTGTTCGTAAAAGGCAGGGACGCCGCGAATCCGAACGAAACTGCGTTCGCGTTGCCCGTAGGCGGCGGGGATTTGGACGAGCCGCTCGAATTTTTGAGCGAATATGCGAAAAAGAACTGCGGAGGCAGACTCGTACTGAACTGCGTGCCCGAAGAATATACGGAGTTTTTGGTCCGTAAGTACGGCGCGAAAATAATCGGGATAACCGAAATGACGGATTGGAACGACTATCTTTATTCGGCGGAAGAGCTTGCCGCGCTGACCGGACGCCGCTATAATAAAAAACGCAACCGCGTCAATTTGTTTTTGAGAAAATATAAGAACTTTTCGTTCGGGCCGATAACTGCGGATAATCTGACGGACGTTCGGGAGTTTTTGGAGAGATACGCCGCTTCCAAAGCCGACGAAACGCCTCTCGCGTTGTATGAAATCGGACGGACAAGGGCGGTCTTGAACGACTATTTTAAGTGGGGATTCGACGGGGCCGCTTTGTATATAGACGGCGTAGTCAGAGGCTTTACGGCGGCGGAAACCGTCGGCGATACGATGTTCGTGCACATTGAAAAGGCGGAACGCGAATTCGACGGCGCGTATCAAATGATAAATTACCTCTTTGCGCGCGAAATGCTGAAAAAATACGGCATACGGTATATTAACCGCGAGGACGCCGCCGGAGATCCCGGGCTTGTGCAGGCGCGCTTGTCTTATAACCCGATAAAAATTTTGAGAAAGTACAGAGTTGAAATAGAGGCGTAGGAAGTTTTTTTTGAAGAAATGAAGGGCTTGAATTTTGCGGGGAAAATCTTTTGTTCACAAAAGGCTTTCCCCGCGTCCCTTTCCGAAAAACTTTAACGGTTTTTTGTGTCCGTAGGAGACTTTTTTTTAAACTCCTTTTTCAAGAAATGGCGCGGCAAAGCGTAAGCCGTAAAACCTTTCGGAAGAGTGCGCGGTGGAGGTCTTCTTCATTTGGGAAGGGGTTTTTCGCTGAAGACGCGCGTTCATTTGTTCGCGCGCACAGGTTTTAAATAAAAAAGGAGCGTCCGGCTATGAATCGCAGGATTTTTGTCGAGAAAAAGGAGCAGTTCAACGCGGAGGCGTCCGCGTTGACGGAGAACTTCGCCTCGGTTTTGAGCATAAAAAGCGTGAGCGCGGTGCGCGCCGTCAACATATACGACATTTTCGGTATAGACGCCGGCACGTTTGAAAAAGCGCGCGGCACCGTATTTTCCGAGCCGCCTACGGACATACTCTATACCGATTGCATTTACGGCGCGGACGGAGACGGCGGCAAAACCGGCGGTATTTACGGCGCGGACGGCAAGAACGGTATGATAGGTCTAAAAGACGCGGGCGGAACGGACCGCGTCGGCGCGGTGCTCGACCTCAGAGGCAAAATTTACTTTGCCGTCGAGCCGTTGCCGGGTCAGTATGACCAAAGAGGAGAGAGCGCGGAGCAATGCTTGCGGTTGATAAACACGGAAAGCGGGGCGAAAGTCGGAAGCGGCAAGCTGATTATTTTGGACGGCGCGCCGTCGGCTCAAGAGGTCGAATTTATTAAAAAACAGCTTATAAATCCCATAGAAAGCCGCGAGAAAGATTTGAGCGTACTTGCGCCGCCCGCGAATTTCAAGGCGGAACGCGCCGTCCGCACAGTCGAGGGTTTCAACGCGCTGTCAAAAGACGGACTCGGGGATATGAAAAGAGAATGGCGTCTGGCGATGAACGACGCGGACCTCGCGTTTATTCAGAGCTATTTTAAAAATACGGAAAAACGCGAGCCGTCCGAGGCGGAAATTAAAGTCCTCGACACCTACTGGAGCGACCATTGCCGTCATACGACTTTTGAAACCGAACTCGTTTCGGTCAAATTTCCCGAGGGTAAGTACGGAGAATTGTTCAGGCGGACGTTCGAGAGGTACCGCGGCAGCCGCAAATACGTTTACGGAGACGGCGTTGACGGCGGCGGTAATAATATCGGCGGAAAAGGCGGCGGCGATAACGGCTATTTTCAGGACAACGGCGGTAGAGGCGGGGACGGAAAGCCGCGCGCCGTAACGCTTATGGATCTCGCTACGATTTCGGGCAAGGAAATGCGAAAAAACGGAACGCTGAACGACATAGAGCTGTCGGGCGAGGTTAACGCCTGTTCGGTGTATACGGACGCGGAGGTGAACGGCAAAATCGAAAAATGGATATTACAGTTCAAAAACGAGACGCACAATCACCCTACTGAAATAGAGCCGTTCGGGGGGGCCAGCACTTGCATAGGCGGCGCGATCAGAGATCCGCTTTCGGGGCGCGCTTACGTCTATCAGTCTATGCGAGTCAGCGGCGCGGCGAATCCTCTGACGCCTGTCGGGGCAGCCTTGAAGGGTAAGCTGCCGCAGCGCGTCATAACCCAAAAGGCGGCGAGGGGCTTTTCCTCTTACGGCAACCAGATAGGACTCGCCGCCGCGCACGTAAGCGAGATCTATCACGGCGGCTACGAGGCGAAGAGGCTGGAGGCGGGGTTCGTTATGGGCGCCGTCAAGGCCGAATACGTCAGGCGTGAGGAACCGGCGGCGGGCGACGTCGTAATACTGCTCGGCGGCAGGACGGGCAGGGACGGCATAGGCGGCGCGACGGGCAGCAGCAAGGAGCATAACGCCGAATCCACCGACAAAAGCGCGTCGGAGGTTCAGAAAGGAAACGCGCCCGAGGAGCGAAAAATCCAGAGGCTTTTCAGAAAGCCCGAGGCGACGCGCCTGATAAAAAAATGTAACGATTTCGGAGCGGGCGGCGTGAGCGTGGCGATAGGCGAGCTTGCGGACGGCGTTCTCATAGATTTAAACAAAGTCGCGCTGAAATACGAGGGGCTTAACGGCACGGAAATCGCCATTTCCGAATCCCAGGAGCGTATGGCTGTCGTCACCGCGAAAGCGGACGCGGAACGGTTTATCGCGCTTGCCGCCGCCGAAAATTTGGAAGCGGCGATAGTCGCCGAGGCGACGGAGCTTAGACGGTTGCAGATGGTTTGGGACGGCGTCAAGATAGTCGATATAAGCCGGGATTTTTTGAATACGAACGGCGTTCGCGCAAGGACCGACGCGGAGATAACCGCGCCTTGCGGCGAGTTGTTTAAAAATACGGACGATATCGAATATGAAAAAAGAAGCGTTCGGGCGGGAACGGAAGAGGAGATAACCGATAGAAATACCGGCGGGACGGAGTATGCGGATAACGAAACAATCTACGAGCCTGGTTTAAAGGTAAAATTTTTGAAAAACTTGTCGCGTTTGAACGTCGCGAGTCAAAAGGGACTCGTCGAAATGTTCGACAACACGATAGGCGCGTCCACGGTGCTTATGCCGTTCGGCGGCGCGTATGCGGATACGCCGACGGACGTTTCAGTGCAGAAGCTGCCCGTAAACGGCGAGACATCATCCGCGAGCATCGCGGCTTACGGCTATAACCCATACCTTACGTCGCGTTCGCCCTTTCACGGCGCGCTCTACGCCGTCGTCGAGTCCGTCGCCAAAATCGTCGCGGCCGGCGCGGGTCACGAAAAAATCAGATTCACCTTTCAGGAGTATTTTGAGAAACCGGGCGGATGCGCCAAGCGGTGGGGCAAACCGCTCGCGGCTCTTCTCGGCGCGTATTACGCTCAGCAGGAGTTCGGACTGCCGTCCATAGGCGGCAAGGATTCGATGAGCGGAACCTTTAATGACCTGAACGTTCCGCCGACATTAATCAGCTTCGCCGTAAAGACGACGGACGCGGATTATATAATAAGCCCCGAATTCAAAAGACCCGGAAGCAACATATATCTTTTTTACGCACCCGTATCCGACGACGGCGTTATAGATTTCGTCAAATTAAAGGAAAATTTCCACGAAATTACGCGATTGATTCGGAACGGGACTATAAAATCCGCGATGGCGGTCAGATTCGGCGGCGTCGCGGAGGCTCTCGCGAAAATGTCCTTCGGCAACAAAGTAGGCTTCGAAGCGGTTCTCGGCGAGGAGCGGCTGTTCGATTTTTCCTACGGCTCGATAGTCGCCGAATGCGCGGGAGGCGCAGATATAGATTATGAGGGCGCGGAGAGGATAGGACGGACGACGGACGGCGGATATATCGCGTTGAACGGTGAAAAAATAGAAATAGACGAAGCGCTGTCCGCATGGACGCGCCCGCTGGAATCCGTGTTCCCGCCTAAAAAGGATTTGGGACGCGGCGTGGTTCCCGCCGATTACTCCGCGGCGGATAAGCCGCTCTCGAAAATCAAATACGCTACCCCAAAGGTCGTAATCCCCGCCTTTTACGGCACGAACTGCGAGTACGATTCCGAACGGGCGTTCATACTCGCGGGAGGGCGCGTTACCGTGCCGGTCTTTTTGACGCTTACGCCGAAAATGATAGAGGAATCCGCGCTTAATCTTGCGCGTGAAATCGGCGGCGCGCAGATAATTATGTTTCCGGGCGGCTTTTCCGCGGGCGACGAACCCGACGGTAGCGCGAAATATATCGTCAACGTCATAAGGAATGCGAGAATAGCCGACGCGCTCCGCGAATTCCTCGAAAAAGGCGGACTCATTCTCGGTATATGCAACGGTTTTCAAGCTCTGATCAAAAGCGGATTGTTGCAGCACGGGCGCATAGAGCCGCAAAACGCGGGTTCCGCAACCTTGACCTATAACGTAATCGGACGGCACGCCTCGAAAATCGTGCCGGTCAGAATCGCCTCGAACAAGTCCCCGTGGTTTTACGGCTTCGAACCGGGCGACGTGCACCGCGTCGCCGTCAGCCACGGCGAGGGCAGACTTATAGTTCCGTCCCCGCTCCTGTCTCAATGGCGGGAGGACGGTCGGATTTGCGCGCAATACGCCGATTTGAGCGGCGCGCCGACTATGCTCGGCGAGTTCAATCCCAACGGCTCCGTTATGGCAATCGAGGCAATATGCAGTCCCGACGGCAGAATTTTGGGCAGGATGGGACACAGCGAGAGAATGTATCCCGATCTTTATAAAAATATACGCGGCGATAAAAACCGCAAAATATTCGAGAACGGGATAAAATATTTCGCGTAGGAGGATTTACGCGCGGGAAACCTTTCGTTTACAAAAGGCTTTCCTCCGCGGCCCTTTCCCAGAGGCCTCAATATACTTCCTAAATAACTTAACGCGGTCGTGTAACCGTTGGATTTTTTCGGCGTATTGCGGCTTTTTATAAAGCTACGTTTCTTTGCCGCAGTCCCGCGTTTCTTACGCGACGCTCCGCCTTTCGTTTGGGGTTCCTTTCGAAAGAGGGGCTTTGCAAGCGGTAAACGGAGAAACAAGTTTCCGTCGGTAAAAAAGCGACTCGCGCTTTTTTGGAAAATTTACGCCGCGTCGCTTCTTTTTATTCCGCGTAAAATTCGTTCGCGGCGTTTAGTTTGACGAAATTATTAAAAAACGTTAAAGTTTTTTTTTGGAAAGGGGCGCGGGGAAAACCTTTCGTTCACAAAAGGTTTTCCCCGGCAAATCATCCTTTAAAAAATAAAAAAAGCCTAAAAAGAGGTAAAAGAATTATGAAGGTTTTGCAAAGAAAGGAAATTGACGGCAGATACAAGTGGAGGACGGAGGATATTTTTGCGAGCGACGGGGATTTTTACGCCGAGCTTGGGGAATTGGCGAAGGAGGTCGGCGCGCTCGGCGCGTACAGGGGGCGGCTCGGCGATAAGGCGGCGCTTTTGGATTGTTTAAAAAAGAGAGACCGTATATCTGAGCGCGCCGACAGGCTGGGACTGTACGCGCATATGAAAAAGGACGAGGACGCAAAGAATAACGTATACGGCGAAATGTACGATAAACTGATCGCGCTGGGCGTCAAATTGAATTCGGACGCCTCGTTCATTACGCCGGAGTTGTCCGCGCGCGGCGGGGAATATTTGAGCGGCTTGACGGAGGACGCGGCTTTTAGCGATTACGATTATATGCTGAAAGAAATACTGAGGAATAAGGCGCATATTCTTTCCGACAAGGAGGAGAAACTTTTGACCGAAATGTACCCTTTCGCGTCGGCGTTTAGGGAGATTTTCAGCATGTTCGACAACGCGGACACGGTATTCGGAAAGGTGAAAACTCCGGAGGGCAAGGTCGAGCTGACGCACGGATTGTACGGCGTACTGCTCCAAAGCCATGACAGGAGCGTCAGAAAGGAGGCGTACAAGTCTATGTTTTCGGCGTTTAAGCGGCATATAAATACGCTCGCGGCGAATTACGCGGGCAACGTTATGAAAAACGTTTTTATCGCAAAAGTGCGGAATTATAAGAGCGCGCTCCATAGAGCGCTGTCGGGAGAGAACGTGGATCCGGCGGTATACGACAATTTATTGGAAGCGGTACGCGGAAAACTCCCCGCCTTGCGCGAATACGTCGCGTTCCGAAAAAAGGTTTTGGGGACGGCGCGTATGTATTTCTACGATCTCTATGTGCCGCTGACGGCGGAAGCGGATATAAAGCTCGAGTACGAGGAGGCTTACGCCTTAGTCAAGACCGCGCTCGAGCCGCTCGGCGCGGAGTACGGCGGGCTTTTGAACGAAGCATACGATAAGGGCTGGATAGACGTTCAAGAAAATCTCAACAAACGTAGCGGCGCGTATTCGACGGGCGCTTACGGCGCGCACCCGTATGTGCTTTTGAATTATCAAAAGACCACGCACGACGTGTTTACGGTGGCGCACGAGCTGGGACACGCTATGCACACCTATTATTCCAATAAAAATCAGCCTTACGCCAAAGCGGATTACGAGATATTCGTCGCGGAAGTCGCGAGCACGGTCAACGAGATTTTGTTGCTGGAGCATTTGATAAAAAATTCGGAGGGCGAAAAGAGAAAATATCTGCTCTCGTACTACCTCGATATGTTCAGAACGACGCTTTTCCGTCAGTCGATGTTTGCGGAATTCGAGCGGTTCGCGCACGAATTGGGCGAAAACGGCGAGCCTATAAACGCGGTCGTTTTGTCGGAGGGCTACGAAAAGTTAGTCGGAAAATATTACGGTGAGGATATCGCGCGAGACGAATATATCGTATGCGAATGGGCGCGAATCCCGCATTTTTACAGCGCGTTCTACGTCTATAAATACGCTACGGGCATCGTTTCCGCCGTATCGATTGCCGAAAGTATACTGAAAGAGGGCGCGGCGGCGGTCGAACGGTATAAGAAATTCCTGTCCGCGGGCGGGAGCGCGTCTCCCGTGGAAATTTTGAAATTAGCGGGCGCGGATTTGACGAAAAAGGAGCCGTTTCAAAAGGCGGCGGACGTATTCTCTCGCGTTTTAAAGGAGCTGAAAGCGGAGTACGGGGAGTAAATTTTAAAAGGTAAAGAGATTTTTTCGCATAAAAATTAGATTGTCGGTAATAAGTTCTTCTAATGAAAGCATAAGAAACCGTGAGATTAGGCGGGCGCGAAATCGCTTGACGAAACCGCGCGGTTTAGTTTATAATATGGGTGAGATTAAGCAAGGCGCGGGCTATCAATGAAATGTCCGGTAATCCAATCTCCAACTTATTGCTTATTTGACTTCATAAAAAATTTTGTTTATGTTTTGCTTTTTAAACTCCCTTGCCTTTGTCTTAATCTCGGCGTAACGCGCGGTTGTTTTCGCGGTCTGCACATTCAAACGGTTTTTATTTTCGGCATGCGCGGCATCGACGGCTTATCACAGTAGAAGTCCGTTTAAGAGTGCGCGCCTGACCGGAAAGCGACCGCGCGGATTCGCTTATACAAAAGGCGATTCCTTAAAAGTTAAGGAATTGCGGGGAACCGCTTTTAAAGTTTTTTTTATTCCGAATCACGCAAGACGGATTTCAAATTTCAAAATACGGATTTCAAATTTTAAAGCACCGATTTCAAAACTTTCCGAAGGATTTTTATTCGGAAGCAACCGAGTATTCAAAAGAATTTTTTGGCGGTTCGCGGGCGACAGCCGCAGACGGGCGGTTTCATACGGTTTTTTATATCATTGAGACGGTTTTTTAGGGCGGCGGACGGAGCCGCGGCGGAAAAGCGAAGCGAAAAACGGATATAAAAAACGAAAACGCGCCGTCCGGATTTTTTGCGAACGCGCCGAATATAACCGCAAACGATAGTTTTCGTAAGAGCTTATTTTAAGGAATACGAGTCGGCAGATACGGAAAATTTTTTTTTAGTTTGCACGCGGTTTGTTTAGTTTTGTGCCGAAACGCGGCGTCGGAGAGCCGCTTTTTGTAGCCGCGGGCGGCGTTTACGCGCCGCGCGGGTTCCGACGTTTCGGCTTATAACTCGCTTACGGCGGCGTTTTTCCCGCTAATGAAAAAACGTCTCCACGGTTTTTTAGAAGGAGATTTTCCTCGCTTTTATCGAGCGTTTCAAGTTTTCCGCACCTTAAAATCTTTTATGAAATGGCAGACCGTCCGCTGAGATAAGCGGACGGTATTTTTTATAACTTAACGGTAAGTTCATTTTATTGATTTATAATCAAACGAGAAGTCTATAAGGGGCGAGGGTCTTTCGTGAATGAAAAACGTTTCCCCGCGTCCCTTTTTCAAAAAATTTTAACGGGTTATTTATTATACCCGTTAAACTTTCAAATTAGGCGCCTAATTTGAAAACGCCGTCTTTGCAAAGACGGCGCGGCGGTTTTTCCGGTCGGTTTAACGCCGTTCATAATTGTATAAACGAGTAAAAACAAGGAGCGAAAAAGGTAATGCGGTTAAAACAAGACGAAACGAAAACGCTGAAAATCAAAAGCCGCGACGCGGTTGTGGACAACGTGAAAGGACTGCTCGTTTTGATGTTCGCGTTCGTTCACATTATGAGAAATCTTCGCTATATCGACGGATTCGATTTGGGCGGGGTCGCGAATAACGTCTTTTATCATTCGCCGCCCGTGGCGATTTCGTGGTGGGGGTTCAACGTTCTCGATCTCGCGCCGATATCCTTTTACTTTCTCATAGGCTTCGTAATATATCGGAGCTTTCAAAAGCATTACGATAAAATTGGGCGCGGCGCGTACCGGCAGTCTCTGCTCAGAAATCTGACGGTTATGGGACTCTTTCTTTTGGTGCTCTATATCGAAAACGTACTCGATAAATCGGGCAATCCGAGCAGGTGGAACTATCTTGTAGGCATAGGATTCACGGGTATTCTGACCGTGCCGTTCTTCGCCCCGGTTTTTAGAAAGACGGGTATCGCCGGCGCGCTTATAAAATTCGGCGCGGCGGCGGCAGTTCTCGTCCTGTACTCGCTCCTCCACGACGCGCTGTTCGGCGTCGTCGGGGACCGGGCGGGTCACGGAGGGGGAGCGGCTTCGTCGTTCGGATTTCTTTCCGTAGTTTTGTTCGCGGCAGGCGTTAAGGATATTTCAACGTTAGGCATAAAATTCTATTCGGCGGCGGCCGTCGTCATTTACCTTTCCGGACTGCTCGTCGGAAACGTTTTAAATGTCGGTATCAGCTACGACGTTTTTTCGGCGGGATACATATTCGTCGCGTTCACAAAGGTGAATCTCATCTTTTTCATACTGCATACGATCAATAAATACGCGTTGAAAGAACGCGCGATCCCGTTCGTTTCCGCAATCGGCAGGAATATTTTGTTGTATGTACTCGTCGTGACCGCTTTAATCGGCGCGATGATCGCGCTGAAAGGCGCGGGCATTCTGCCGGAAATGACGTTGCCGGCGGGACTTTTGACCGCGCTCGGGCTGGACGGATTGCTCGTTCTGTTAGCCGTGCCGCTGGAAAAGAAAAAAGTAATGTTTAAGCTGTAATTTTCGGGGAGGGGGGCGGATTTTCGGCGGATTTTGTTTTTTTGACAAGAACGAAAGCGTTCCCCGCGAGGCGCGCTTTCGGGGCGGAAGTATTTTTGTTCGGCGGGAAATTTTGGAGGGTTGCGGGGTAATTTTTGAAATACTTTCCGCCGGAAACGCGGCGTCCGCGCGCGGACGGCTTCGCCGCTTTTGCCGCAAGGCTTTGTAATTTATAAAAAGGAATAATTTGCCGGCTTGCGGTGATAAAGACTTTCCGGTACGCTTCTCGATGCGGATATCTACGGATATCTTTTGAAAATGAGCGCGGGGGAGAACCTTTTCGTCGGAAAAGGGTTCCTCCGAAATAAGGACGCGTATTCGTAATTCAAAATTTACAAAATATAGGATATTTAAAATGAAAAAGAATAAAGACGGCGTGATGGCTGCGCGTTTTGAGAAAATCGGCGCGAGGAACGCGTTAATCGATAACGTGAAAGGTTTGGTGGTGTTGCTTTATATGATCGACCACGCGATATTACATATGCCGAAGGCCGACGGCTACGCGGCTTCGAAATGGTGGGGTCATTCGAATCCCGTGCTGATTCCGTCGTGGGGATTCAACATAATCGACTTGGGTCCGATTCTGTTCTTTTTCGTCATCGGGTTCGTATTCTTTTCGTCCTTTATGAAAAAATACGAGAGAGACGGCAGAGCCGCGTATAAACAGGTTATTTTGCGGAATTTGGCGTTTATGGGCTTGTTTTTGGGTTCGATGTATTTCGCGGGCGCGGTCGATAAACCCGCAGATCTCTGGAATACCGTTCCGTCGATAGGCTTCGCGTGCCTGCTTACCGTGCCGTTTCTCGTTCCGCGGATTTCGCAAAGCGCGGTCTTGAAGGTAGTCTGCGGAGGGGGAGTCCTGCTGTTTTATCATTTCTTCCACGATCAATTGTTCGGGTTTCTGGCGAATATCCCGTTTAACGCGGAGGACGGAACCGTGGACAATCTCGTGCACGCGGGAGGTATGGCGGGTTGCGTAGGCTATGTCGGCATAATTTTGCTTTCGGGCGCCATTGCGGACGTTTCAAAAAAAGGAATTGTTCCGTATGCGGCTCTGACCGCCGTTTTGTGGATTTTGGGACGGTTCAGCTACCTGTTCCTACAACCGTCCTATCCCGATATGAACGTAACGTGGATGTTTTCCGCGCTGACTAAAATAAATCTGTTCTATTTCGGATTTTATGTCCTTGACAAGCTCTTTTTGAAGGGCAGGGAGATCCCGATTCTCGCGACGATGGGCAGAAATATCTTTTTGTATCTGTTTTTTATCCTGTTTTTTCAGGCGGTTTTCGCGATTTTCAATTTTCCTCTCGCGCACAACAAGACCGAAGCGTTTTTGATAGTCGCCGCCATAACCGCGATTTATCTTCTCGCGGCGATTCCGCTGCATAAGTCGAGAGTTATATTTAAACTGTGAAACGAGGCGCGTTTTCAAAACGTGAAAGGGGGTTCGTTACCCGCGTTTTAAATTTTTATAACGTATACTCGGGACGATTCATTCACGTAAACGGAGGAACGTTTTCAAGCCGTGAAAGGGTAAAATACCGCGCGTTTAAATTAGGAGGTTCTAAATTTTCGTGATAAAAACGGGATACGGGCGAGGCAAAATCATCATGAATTATTTGTACGCTATTATTTGAAAAAACGGCTATTTGAAACGGATAAATAGCCGTTTTTCCTTTAATTTGCGTTGTTTTAGGTTGTTTTTAGGCGGCTGACCGTCATTTTTTAGTGTCAAATTTAGTGTCAAAAAGCGCGTCTATGTACTCCGTTATCGTCGGAATATAACGCGAAAGGTACTCCGCTTGAACGTCCGTATAGGTTGCGTTAGTTATATTTTGCCCCTTGTGTCCGAGCAAATAGCCGCGTATTATTTCCGGCAAGCCCATTTCCTCTAAACGTGTTGAATACGTGTGCCGTAGCGTGTGGAGTGCACCCGTAGTTATTCCCGCGTCGGCGCATATCTTTTTTATAGCGGAGTATGCGCTTTTATAAGAACAATTGAATATGCGCTCATTGTTTTTTGTGTTTTCGGCGTATCGCATAACCAAATTATACAGCTTTTCCGATACGGGAATTACCCGCGTCCCCGATTGCGTTTTACTTCCTTGCTTTATTATATTTTTCCCGCCCAAATAGATAAAAGCCGCGTTAATTCTGACGGCGTAACCGTCGCCGAAAGGTATAAATTTGTCTTTCGTTAGCGCGAGTGCCTCCTCGATACGCGTTCCCGTCGCGAGCAAAAACAGCATTAAGAAACTGTATTTGCCGTTATCGGTGCGGACGGTTTTTAAAAACCGCGTTTGTTCGTCGAGCGTCAAGGCGGCGCGGTGACCGTTTTCGTGCGACGGAATGATGACCGCCTCGCAGGGGTTGAATTTCAGCTTGCGGAGCTTTACCGCCTTATCGAAAGCGGCGTTGAGTTCTGAAAACAATTTGCACCTTTGCGCCGTCGCCTCGACGTTCATTAGCGTTGTTTGAATAGTGATAGCGTCGAGCTTATCGAGCGGCTTGTCGGGAAACAGCTTTTTGACTTGTTTTATAATTGAGCAAACTTGCGATTGCGACGCGGGCGACTTTAAGACGGGTACGCGGAAAAGCCTGTAATGCTCATCAAGCCACGCGTAAAGCGTCGATTTTTCGGGTTTTGCCTTGTTTTTCGGCGTTTCGCCGTTCGCTATTTTTGTTAGTTTTGCCTCCACCTCCTCGCGGCTTTTGCCATAAATAGATTTTTGCTTTCCGTTTGCGTCGGTATACCGTCCCTGATAGCGTCCGTCTTTTCGCGGCTTGCTATCAATCGACATACCTTTTATTTTTAGTAACATCTCGCGGTTCTCCTCGTTTTGCGATATGCTACCGTCTTGACTTGGGTCATAAATTTTAAATATCGGTTGCGGTCTTTCCGCTTTTTCTGCCTTAAAAGGCAGATTTTTTTTTGATAACGGAGAAGT
>JAISOS010000067.1 GCA_031275485.1 Clostridiales bacterium
TGTCCTCCTTGTATAAATGAGATTAAATATTTGTGAACAGTATAAAAGGGCAGAAAAGAGCTATTATTCATATAATAGCGTCAATTTCAATTCCTATAAGTGAACATAAAAGAGAAAAAGAGTTATCAAAAGAGAATAATTGTATTCTTGGAATTGAAGAGAGGCATAAAACTGACGAGCAGGGCAGTTTGTATTGAGAGACCGGGGGAACCGACGCGAGGGATTTTTGCGAGGTTATTCATATTAGGGATAAATCCGGTACTCTCCTCGTCTCGCCAAAATTCCGGCGTCGAGAACGTATCGACTGTCTATAACGCATTTCACCTTGTCGCCGCACGGGAACGGTACGGAGTCGGCAATGTCTTTCCGGCTTTGCTCCGGACTATCTCGTTAAAAGTCCGGCGTCGAGAACGTATTGACTGCCCGTAACGTATTTCGCCTTATTGCTACAAAGGAAGAGTACGGAATCGGCGACGTCCTCCGGCTCTATCCACGGAACGGGAAGAAGATTGCCCGCGCTTCTGACCGCGATTTCCTCGGGCGTCGCACCCTCCATAAATGCCAAACCGTCGTTCATAGGCGTATTTACACCCGTAGGATGAATACTTATGACGCGTATGCCGTACTCGGCATTTTCCAACGCCCACGATTTGGTCAGCCCGACGAGAGCCCACTTGCTTGCCGCGTAATGCGAGAGGCGGTTCATTCCGCGCAAGCCGCCTACGGAGGAATTATTGATTATGACGCCGCTTTTTTGAGCGCGCATAACGGGAATGACATATTTTCCCGCGAGCCATGCGCCCTTTAAATTTATGTCCAGCATAGCGTCCCATTCCGCTTCCGTCAACTCGTGAGAATAGCCGTAGGCACAGATTCCCGCGTTGTTGAACAGCGCGTCTATACCGCCGAATTCCTTGACGCCGCCGTCTACCGCCTCTTGCAAATCCGCCGCGTTTCTCACGTCGCCCGCATAAAGGAATGCTTTGCCGCCTGCGATTTCTATTTCGTCCTTCAGTTCTAAAAGAGCGTGTTCGCCGCCGTCGTTATACACGGGATAGGAGAGTCTTTTGCCAAGGTCGAAGGCGATTATATTCGCGCCCTCTCTCGCGAAAGCGAGACTGACGGCTTTGCCTTGTCCTTTTGCCGCGCCCGTGACAAAGACGGTTTTATTTTGGAATTCTTTCATAAAAATTTTACCTCGTTTTTATTTTACCGAATATATATATTTTTTATTACCGGATATAAATATTGGACTTTTTGCCGCCCCGCGCTGAAATTTTTGGGGTTCTAAATTTCCGTGATGAAAAGCGGATACGTATAGGGCAAAATCATCACGGATTTTTAAAACTCCCGGGATTTTTGAATACGGTCGTTTCCATAACGGCTGCGTTCGCGGTTATTTTTTAGTATAAGTCGTCAAATAGTCGTCCAAATCCACGCCGAGCGCATTGTTTATAAGATTAGTTGCGATCATCATACCCGCGAAAGCCGTGAGCAGGACTAATTGTTCTTCGCTGAAACGCCCGCGCATACGTCCGAATAGCGCGTCGTCCACATTGACGGGTTTCGCTATGCAAGCGGCGGCGTAATCCATAAGCAGTTTCGAGGTGTCGTCGAGCTTCAGATCGTCGGGGTCTTGCCCGTTATCCCGTAGAATTTTACGGAAAAAAGTCGAGCATACCAGGCAGTCGTTACCGTAGCTTATGGCATACGCGAAAACGTTCAGAGAAAATTCGCCGACAAATTTCACGACCTCGTCGCGAAGCGGATACCATTCCATAAGCACGCGGAACGCGGGCACCGAATGTAAGAGCGTTTTTTTCATATTTGTTATCCTGCCGTGCTTTTCTATCTGCCCGTCGTATTCTTTTTTCGCCTCCGCGCTCAAAGCCTCGTATTCTAAAACGCTGATTCTGGACATAAATTAGTAACTCCTTTTCGATTATGTTTTTTTGTGTATAAACGCGTATATTTTCCGCAGTTTTTCTCTCTATGCGGACAATACCTTTTCGCCGTGTTTTTACGCGTAAGCGCGCGTATTTTTTTGATGCTTTTTTTGCCTGAGGTGAGGTTTTTTCGGGCGTATTTTTATGCTTTAATCCGCGCGTTTTGCGTCGTTTTTACGCCCGAAAATATGCGGCTTTACGTTCCACCCTTTCCGGCTATCCAAAGCTTGGAATATTCTATTCCGGTGATTTCCTCGAAAGTTCTTTGCTCCTCCGGCGTGGTTTCCGCGAATCCCTTTTCGCGTTTTTCCGCTATGCGCGCCTTTATCGCCGCATGGCTTTTCGCGTCGAGATTATAGCTCCGCGAGACCAAAAACATGGCTATTCCGCCCAAAAAAGGCAGCGCGCAAAGCATAAATTTTACGGCGGAAAGCGTCGCGGCGGTCGCTTGTTCGGGTGACGCGGTGTCCTCGCTCAGCTCGAACGCCGCCAAAATAAAACCGAAAATTAAAAAGCAGAGTCCCTGAACCAACTGCCGTCCGAGCGTGAGCAAGCCGCCGTTTTCACCCTCGCGGCGTTTGCCGTAGGTAAGTTCGTCCACGTCGGGCAGGTCGGGCATAAGCGTGTTCGGCACGATGCTAAGGCAGGAAATGCCCATGCCGAGAAACGCTGCGCCTGCGAGACACACCCATATAGGCGCGGAGGAATCGACGAAGAAAAAGAATATTATCAGTCCCGCGAATAAGAGCGGCAGGTCGATAAACAGCGGAAAATGCTTGTTTTTCTTTTTCATAACGACGACGTTCGGGATGAAAAAGCCGATTTCAAAAGCGCCTCTGATATTGACGACCAGAAAGGTCAGCGCGAACGGGAGAGTAAGCGAGCCTATGCCGAGCGGCACGGGGTCTTTTTCGCCGTATACTAATAGGACGAAAAGCACCAGCGATATGGATGTGGCATACGATACGAATTGCCCGAGCATATTGAGCGCGTAATATTTTTTGTACAGTCTTACCCGCAATATTTCCGCGTAGCTCTTGAATACGCCCGCGATCGTCAGTTTTCCATCCGGAACGCTTCTCGGCTTTTCTTTCGCGCCGATAAAGGTTACGAGCATAGGCGCGGCGAACATAATTCCGAACACAATCCCTAAAAGCGCGAAATCGTCTTTGTGCGCGGCGTAATCCGACAGGCTTTCCACACGGATTATTTTCGGATAAATCCATGTGCTTGCCACCGCCCAAACGCCCGAAAAAATCATACGGAACGCCGAGAAATTCGTCCGCTCGTTATATCCGTCCACCATGCGCGGCAACAGGGCCTCATACGGGACCGTGCCTATCGACAGCGCGGTGCTGAACAGAATTTGCGCGAGAAAAAAATAGGCGAAACGGAGGACCTCCGAGCTTATCCCGAGGTCTGTCCAAAGAAGAAAATACGTAACCGCGACGGGCAGTACGGACGCGAGAATCCACGGGCGGCAACTGCCGAACCTGCTCTTTGTTCTGTCCACAAGCACGCCGATTACGGGGTCGATAAAGCCGTCCCACACTTTGCTCAGACCTAAAATCAACGCCGCCTGCCAAGGGGGAATAAGCAGGGCGTAAAGCAGGAAATTCATATAGTAAAGGTTCTGTATCTGCGTAACGCCGCCGCCCGAGGCATAGCCCGCGGCGTAGGCGAAGACGTTCCAAACCTGCCTAAGTTTTGCCGAAACTGATTTTTTTCCGGAGACCGGAGAAGCCGGGGAAGTATTCATACGGCGCATACCTTTACATACTATTTATATAGATTTTATATATTATACAATACCGCGCAAAAAAAGACAACCGTTTACGCGCGGAATTTGGATTTTATTTTTTGTTTTTTTAAGTTTACGCGGGGAAAAGCCTTTTGTGAACAAAAGGCTTTTCCCCGCGCCCCTTTCCGAAAAACTTCGATACTTTGCGTTTCGTCCATACAGAATGCCGAGGTTAAGTTTTTCCGCTATGAAAAACGCAACGAAAAACCGCGCCCGCGTTTTTTGTGTTTACGTATTATCTTGCGCCTTTGCTCGCGTTGCATTTTTTACAAATTAATTGCGCGTTGTTTAATTCTGTGCGACCGCCTTTACTCCACGCTCGTATATGGTCGATTTCAAATTCGTCAAAAGAGAATTCCTTATCGCAATGCGGACATAATTTTTTACCGCGGCTTATGCCCGACGCTAATTTTTCGTACATAACTTTTTTATCGTCTTTCGCAAAAAACCGCCTGCCGTCCAAACCGACAATATTATAGCAGCCCAAAAGCTCGTTGTAGAAACTTTCCTTGCTCGGCGCAATTGCCGTATCACCGTTAAGTTTATGCTCGTTAAACAACTCGCAAATTTTTTGCTTATTAAGTTTCCATGAATTTATTTTACTTATATCGTTTGAATTTTCCAACACTATTTTTGCCAAAACGTACCAATCGTCATTGTATGCCGAAAATATTTCAATAACGGTGGTAACAAGCCGATCTATTTGCGTTTTAAGTCCGTTTACAAAAGAATTGTCGCGATTATGCGCAAAAAATTTCTCAATTTCACTTGTAAAAAGTTTAGTGGCTTTTATGCAATTTTCGCCTCTGATTCCGCCGCCGAAAAATTTTTCTTCATTTGGGCTTGCGTTTATGCCCCAATTTCCAAACTCTTCAACAAACAAGCCTTGATAAAGAGCGTTGTATATTTCAAATTCTTTAAGCGGAATTGCCGTTGTGTTTATTCGCTTAAACGTTTCTATTTTTTCTTGTTCCGTGCCGTTGCAAATAATCACGGGTATTTCGTAATTCTCAAAATCATTTTGGTTCATATGATCTATAAAAAAATTGTTTACATTATCGGGTAAATAATTAGGGTCTACATAAAGCCGCATAACGGTTATACGTTGTTTTCCGTCTAAAACGTCGTATGTGCCGTTATGATTGCTCCATAAATATATCGCCGGAATAGGGATTTTCTTTTGTATACTATCTAATAACGCCGTCGCCTGCGCGTGATTGTAAATATACTTTCGTTGCATATTTATGTTTGTCAAATAAACTTTATCATTCAAAAAGTCCTTTATTTTTCGTATTTCAATTTGATAATTCATTATTTCGTTCTCCTTCTAATTATAATACGGGCATAAATATCCGCATTGGTTTGTCCGCGTTATCTGCAACGTAATAAATATCATTCGGCACCTCGTCTAACAGCAAAGTAGCGCGAGTATTTGCCTTACTCCCGCTTATTTTATTTCCGTCTGGATTTATTTGTATCGGGTTAATGTATTTTTTTGTAGGTCTTGCGTCGAATTCGTCCCTGCCCGACGTAAGTCCTAAAATTTCAAATTGCTCGGGGCAAAACTTTTCCAATATAGACATAGGAACACCCATAGGTTCAAAATAATTATCCGGAATAAGCTTTATTTGAGAAACTTCTATCGCGTCATAGTTGTCATATTTTTTATATTGCGATATGTCCTGCGCGTGCAAAATTAAGGGTTTGTGTCTGTATGCGACGTCTAAATTCGTATACCAGCATTTATTACCGAAAATTTTATAATCGCCGTCCGGTTGTTTGAATTTCTTAACTTTTGTATAGCCAAGCCAAACTTCATTATTTTTAATGAGCGGAAAAAATTCTTTGTATGAAATATTGTTTTCATCGCCGATAATTAAAAATTTTAAATTGTGTCTCATAAGTTGCGCGACATATTCGCGAAACAAACTAAACGGCGGGTTAGTGACCACAATATCGCTTTTTTTCAGTAATTCCACGCATTCTGCGCTTCTAAAATCGCCGTCGCCCTTCAGCTCCTTTTTAACTATTTTATTTGTTGCGGGCGTGTAAACCCAATGGTGAGCCGTCCCGTTTTTGTCGTCATCCGCGCTTTCTTTGAGATCGAGTAAATCGAACAGGGTTAGTTGCCGGTTAAATGTGCGTTTGCCGTTCGCGTAGTTTGTGAAATGAACTTCTTTGACCCGCAAGCGGTTCCCCCACTTTGTAAAAAATTTAAAAAAATTACTCCAAGTCGGGTCGTCGCAATTACAATACACAATTTTACCCTTAAATTGAGCAAGGTCGTATTTTGAAATTTCGTTTTCTATATCTTCCATGAGAGTATAGAACTCGTCGTTTTTTATTTCTTTCGCCTTGTTTAGCGAGCTGTTTTGTTGCGGCATTTGCGGTACTCCTTTCATATATTTTTATTCTACCAAAAAATGAAAAATTTTGCAATTTATATTAAGCGATTTTAAAAAACTATCAGAAAATATTAATCGTATCTCGATAAAAAGAGTATAAGACGGGCGGAATACCTCGCCCGACGGATTATATATATAAAACGCGCCGATTTGTGATTTTGCGGCAACGAATATAAAACGCGCGAACCGTGCCCGCGCGCTTAAAAAAAGTTTCTAAATTCGCCGCATAAACTTGACGCGCATTTCGGAAAGTGTTATAATTATTGATAAAGCGTTATAATTGTTCGTTTTAATAACGGAAAGCGGAATTTGGCGGAAAAATTAGAGCGGAATGAATTTTGAAAGAGAGTTATAACGCCCGTTTTTAGGACGGGAAACGAAAGATTAATGGAAATTAAAGCGGAATAAATTTCGTATAAAATATTATAACCGGTTTCGGGTTAAGGGCATAAAATGGAAGATTTGATAGGAAAAATTTTAAATACGGCGAAGTCCGAAATAAGCTCCGCGGCGTCTTTGAAAAGCCTGAACGACGTTCGGGTGGGATTTCTCGGAAGGAACGGGGAATTTACCGCCGTTATGAAAAATCTGCGCGGCGTCCCGCCAGAGGAAAGACCGCTTGCGGGCAAGCGTGTGAACGACGCGAAGGATATTATCGAGCGGCTGATTTCGGAGCGGGAGCGCGCCCTCGCCGACGAGGAATTGCGGCAAAAAATCGCCGCCGAGACCCTCGACGTAACTCTGCCCGGCAAGAGGACGGAGTACGGCTCGTTGCACCCCGTCACTCTGATTATAAACGAGATTTCCGATATTTTCACGGGTCTGGGCTTCGACGTTGCGGACGGACCGGAAATAGAAACCGATAAGTATAATTTCGAAATGCTGAACATCCCGAAAGATCATCCGGCGCGGGATATGCAGGATACGTTTTATATAACTGACGACATAATTCTGCGCACGCAGACCTCCTCTATGCAAATCCGCACCATGCTCGCGCAAAAGCCGCCGATAAGAGTCATCAATCCCGGTAAGGTCTACCGCGCCGACTTTGACTCGTCGCACAGCCCTATGTTTCACCAAATAGAGGGGCTTGTCGTCGACAGGAATATTACGCTTTGCGACCTTTTGGGACTGCTCGGCGAGTTCGCCAAAAAGCTGATCTCAAAGGACGCGCAAGTCCGCTTCCGTCCGTCCTATTTTCCTTTTACGGAGCCGAGCGTCGAGGCGGACGTTACCTGTTCGGAGTGCGGAGGGAGGGGCTGTCAGCTTTGCAAGCATACGGGCTGGATGGAGATTTTGGGGGCGGGCATTGTCAACCCGAAGGTGCTCGAAAATTGCGGGATCGACAGCGGGGAGTATTCGGCGCTTGCGTTCGGCATGGGAATAGAGCGCATCGCCCTCGCGAGATTCGGTATTTCGGACATGCGCGTGATATTCGAGAACGACAAAAGATTTTTGAGAAATTACAGATAGATTGCGAGAAAAATCGATGAAAATTCTTAAAAAATCGCGTAAAAAATAGTGAAAAAATTGTCGTAAATGAGTATTATATCTGTAAATGAACGCCTAAAAAGCGAAGCGACGTCACCCGTTGAGTAAAGAATAGAAACCGAAATAATGACGGTGAAAATTGCGATCAAACACATAAACGCGCGATTAAAAGGGTTTAAGATTTTACCGTATCTCTATTGTAATAACTACAAAAAATGCTTTTTCCGCACAACTCCGTAGCCGCTCTCATCAGACTAAATCTTAAATTAAACGACGGGTCTGTGAGTTAAGTATAGTGAACATAACGCGTATACGGCGCAAACGCGGCGTAAGTATAAATAAAATATACATAAACTATTATAACGGCGTTGAAGTTCTTTCGGAAAGGGGCGCGGAGGTAGCCTTTTGCTTGCAAAACGGTTCCAAAACGGTTCCGCCGCGTAGCTTTTTATAAAAACAAAATACTTTAATAAGGATCGGTAACGGATGAAACTTTCTATTTCGTGGCTGAATGATTTTGTGGATACGTCGGGTGTCTCCGTAGCGGAGCTTGCCGAAAAGCTTGTGAGCGCGGGGTTCGAGGTTGACGGGATAACCGACCAGAGGCGGCAAAGACGCGGCGTGTATACCGCGCGGATTCTCTCCGTCGAAAGACACCCGAACGCCGAAAAATTAAACGTCTGCGCGGCGGTTTCGCGGAGCGGTCAAAAATTTACCGTCGTCACGGGCGCGAAAAATATCAAGGCGGGGGACGTCGTGCCGCTCGCTCTCGACGGCGCGGTTCTGCCCGACGGCAAGGTCATAACGAACGCGCTCTTTCGCGGCGTACTTTCGGATGGAATGTTTTGCGGCGGCGCGGAGCTTGCGCTGACGGAGGCGGATTATAGAGGCGCGTCCGCCGACGGCGTATTGATTTTTGCGCCGGAAACACCCGAGGGCTTGGATGTGAACGACGTTTTGGGTTTCGACGACGTAATTTTGGACGTCGCGGTTATGCCCAACCGCCCCGATTGCAACAGCGTGATAGGTCTGGCGGGCGAGGTTTCCGCGCTTTTGAGGCGTCCGCTTAAGCAAAGGCGTTACGAATATGAAACGGACGGCGGTAATATAAGCGATTATTTGAGCGTCGAGGTGAAAGACGGGGTTTTATGTCCGCGCTATATGGCGGCGTATATAAGGGATGTGAAAATCGCCGAAAGCCCTTTTTATATAAAAAAGCGGCTGAGAAGCGCAGGCATTAAGAGTATAAATAACATAGTCGATATAACTAATTATATACTGATAGAGGTGGGACAACCGATGCACGCTTTCGATTCGAGCCTGCTCGAAGGCTCGAAAATCGTCGTGCGCCGCGCCGCCGAAAATGAGGAAATAATATCTCTCGACGGCAAAAAAAATGTTCTGAAAGATAATATGCTGATCATCGCCGACGCAGAAAAGCCCGTTGCCGTCGCGGGAATTATGGGCGGGCTTTCGAGCGGCGTAAACGCCGGCACGAAAAGCATAGCGTTCGAATCGGCGCGTTTCAAGCGCGACAGCGTGAGGGCTACTTCAAGAGAGTTGAATTTGAAGAGCGATTCGCAGGCGCGTTACGAAAAGGGAGTGGATTTTTTGAGTCAGGAACGCGCGATAGAACGCGCGCTCTCGCTGATTTCCGAATTAGGCGCGGGCATAATCGTCGGCGGCGTCATAGACTCCTTTCAAAAAAAGCTTGAAAAGACGGTTTTGACCGCGACAACAAAAAAAATTAACGGTATTTTAGGTATCGAAGTGCCCGACGGGATCATTTCGGAGATTTTGAATTCCTTAGGGATCGAAACCGATATAAGCGCGGACGGGAAGCTGACGGCGCGGATTCCCCCGTGCCGCGAGGACATAACGAACGCCAACGATTTGAGCGAGGAGGTCATAAGGCTTTACGGCTACGATAAAATTCGTCCTACGCTTCTAAGCGGCGCGCGGCAGACCAGAGGCGGCAAAAATACCGCAGTAAAAACCAACGAGAAGCTGAAAAATATCCTTCTCGGCGGCGGCTTTAACGAGATAATCTCGTTTTCGTTCATAAACGGCAAAGCTTTCGATATGCTGAAACTTCCGCCCGGCGACTACAGACGGACGGCAATCAAAATTCTCAATCCTTTGAGCGAGGATATGTCGGTTATGCGTACAACCCTTATCCACAGTATTTTGTCGACGGCGGCGTATAATATAAATAAGGGCGTCGGCGCGTTGCGCATATTCGAGAGCGCGGTCGTTTATCTTCCGAATAGCCTGCCTCTTAGAAAATTACCCGAGGAAAAATTGCGGCTGGCGTTTGCGCTGAGCGGGGAGGGCGAGGATTTTTATACGGCTAAAGGCGTCTCGGAAACGGTTTTCGACGTGTTCGGCGGCGAGGTTAAATACGCCGTCGGCAAAGAGCCGTATTTTCACCCAGGTCGCCGCGCCGACATATATTCGGTTGCGGACGGCGGGCTCATAGGCGGATTTGGCGAGATTCATCCCGAGGTTTTGAGGAATTACGGTTTGAACAAGGACAAACGCGTTTATGTCGGCGAGCTACATTCCGATTATATAATCGCGCATGCCGCGTCGTTTCGTAAATTCCGCGCCGCGCCTAAATATCCCGTCGTCGAGCGGGATCTGGCGCTGATTGTGGACGATGCGATCGACGCGGATACCGTGGTCGGCGTGATAAAAAAATACGCGGGTTCAAATTCCGATTCGGACTCGGGCGGACTGCTCGAAAAAATAAATATATTCGACGTGTTCAAGGGCGCGCAAATCCCCGAAGGGAAAAAGAGTCTGGCGCTGTCCTTGGTCTTTCGGTCCTGCGACAGAACGCTGAACGACGCCGAGATCAACGATACGATAAAAAGAATTTTAGAGGGAATAAAAACCGACCTGAACGGCGAACTGAGATAAGATTTTTTTGGGAATGGGATTTTCGCGGAGGACACCTTTTCTTGGGAGAAAAGGTTTCCTCCGCGAAAATCCCAAAAATAAAAAAACACCCCCATGTAAAATAAAAAAATAATACGAGGTATTTGACATGAAAGAAATTAATTGGAATTCGTTTGACGGATCGGTGCGTAAATTGCTGATATGGGAGGATGTGCCCGGCGAGGCAAAGGGTGTTTTGCAGATTATTCACGGTATGGCGGAGCACGCGGGGCGGTACGGTGATTTTGCGGCGTTTTTGAACCGGAACGGCTTTTACGTTGCGGCGGCGGAGCAGCGGGCGCACAAGGGCGCGGCGGTTAAGGGCTACGAAAGCGGCAATATTTTCGAGGACACGGTAAAGGACAATCTAGCGCTGACCTCATTTTTAAAATCGAAATACGATTTGCCCGTTTCGGTTTTGGGGCACAGCTACGGCTCGATGATCGCGCAAGGCTATATTGAGAACAATCCTCCCGTAAGCCGCGTCGTTTTGAGCGGGTCGGCGGCGAGGACGGATTTTTCGGCGAAGGCGGGCTATTATCTGGCGCGGGCGCAAAGGAGCCTTTTAGGCGGCAGGAAAACCGCGAAATTGATAGGAAAGCTGACGTTCGGGGCATTCGATAAGCCGTTTAAGAACGAGAATCAACGCTTTGCGTGGGTTAGCCGCGACAAGGCGCAGGTCGAAAAATATCTCGCGGATCCGTTTTGCGGCTACGATATGTCGATTAACTTTCAAGCGTCCTTTATGACCGGACTGCGAAACATAATCAAAGACGAGAACGTGGCGAAAATAAGAAAGGACCTGCCGATTCTGATCGCCAGCGGCTCGAAGGATCCGATCGGCGGCAATAACGGCAAGCTGGTTCAAAAATTATGGGGAATCTATCTTGAGCATGGTCTGAAAAATGTGAAATTTAAGCTGTATAAGGATGCGCGGCACGAGATTTTGAACGAGTCGAACAGAGGCGAGGTGTACGCGGATATTTTGAACTTTTTGGAGGACAAGGAATGACGGAGCGGCGGAGAATCGGAATCCGTATTGATAGTTTTAAGCGACGGTTTTTGAATTCTTTGCGTTCGTTTTTTCTTGCCGCGCGGCCGTGATTTTTAAAGCCGCCTTGATTTAACGGTCGCATAAAATCTTTCGCGAATCCGCGTTCAGCTGTGAACGCAAGTTTTTCGCCGTAAAACTCGGCTTAAACGGAATTGCTAAAACGTTGAAGTTTTTTGGAAAGGTGCGCGGGGGAAACCTTTTTGTTCACAACAGGTTTCCCCGCGTAATCTTAAAAAAGAAATTCTTATGCGCAAGAAAATCAAAATTTTTAACGGCAGATTCTACGCCGCCGCCGCGCTTTTGCTTAGCGCGGGGATTTTTCTCGCCGTTTATGCGAACGCGTTTTTAATAGCCGCCGCGGGCTTCTTTTTATTTTTGGTTCTCGGCGGCAGGCGCAAGCTGTTTTTGATATTTTTCATAATCGGCGCGGCGTACGTGCCGATCGCGCTCGGCGTTTATGAAAGCAAACATAACGAGACGCGCCCAAACGCGTCGATAGAAGGCGTAATCGACAGCCTGATTTCGGAAAACGCCTCGGGCGTATCCTTTTATATTAACGGTTTAAAGGTTGACGGCGAGAGGTATAACGGGCGGGCGCGCGTCGTTATGAGCGATAAAACGATCGCCGACGGAGCTCTCGAGCAGGGACTCGCCGTTCGGTTTACGGGTGAAATTTCAAAATACAACCTCTATCCGAAAGTCAATTTCAGTATGCACGCCTACAATCGCGGTTGCTATTACGGCGTCAAGCCCGTTTCGGATGTTTCCGTGAGCAAATCCGATTTCGGCGGCGCGGCGGTGGCGGCGGCGTTTCGCCGGTCGGTTTATTCGGGGCTTAACGCGTATCTTTCCGCCGAAAACGCGGGCGTCGCTTACGCGCTGATGTTCGGCGACAGAACGGACATTACCGACGACGTCGCGTCCGCCTACAAAAACGCCGGTCTTATGCATGTTTTTGCGGTTTCGGGCTTACATTTCGGTTTTTTATTCGCCTTTCTCGCGGGCATTTTCAGGCGGCTGAAATTGAAAAACCGAACGGTCAGGAATATTTTGACCTTTTTAATATTCTTAGCGTTCGCTTACGTATGCGGCTTTTCGCCGTCGGTTATGCGTTCGGTAATTATGATAACGGTTTATTCCTATGCCGCCGCTTCGGGAAGGAAAAACGACAGGCTGAACTCGCTGTCCTTCGCCGCCGTATTGATATTGCTTATAAATCCGTTTTTTCTCTTTGATTTGGGTTTTGTTTTGAGCTTTACCGCCGTTTTGGGGCTGGCGCTTTTTACGCGGAAAATCGGCGGCGTCATGACCGTAATAGAAAACGGGCTGATGACGAAAATTTTCCCCGATTATCGCAAGGAGCTGAAGCGTGCCGATACGCCGCGCGCGGTAAGGACGGCGAAAAAACTAAACGGCGCGATCAAAAATTCTCTCGTTATGACGTTCTCGGCGAACGTCGGCGTTTTTCCCGTTATGTGCGCATATTTCGGCGGTATTCCGCTCGCCGCTTTTGCCGCGAATATTATCGTCGTTCCGGCGGTTTCGGTTTTGTTTCCGTATTTGTTGGCCGCGAGCGTTATCGGCGTATTGTTTCCGCCGTTGCAGGCGTTATTGGCTCCGACCGACTTTGTAATCGGAGCGGTAAACGCTTTCACGAATCTCTTTTCGCAAAACGCGTTCCTCGCGGGCGAGGGACTTGCCGCTTTCGTTTCCGCGCGTTTCGGCGAACACGCGCCGTTTGTTTTTTCGTTGCTGTATTACGCGTCGCTTTTATACCTTTCGGACGTATATATAGGTCCGCGCTTGGGTATTATAAGAAAGCTGAAAGCCTTAAAAAGAAACGAAAACGACGAATAATTTTATCGCTTTTGCGATTTTCGCGCGGAAAGTTTTTCTAAATTTTTACGTGGAAAACCTTTTGTGAACAAAAAGTTTTTTACGCGCCCCTTTCCCAAAAGCTTTAACGGTTAGTATACGGCGTAAACGGCTCTCCTTAAAATTTTTTTCTGGCTTTTTTAAATTTTTTTGTTAGATCCGTTGACAAACGGATTTTTTTAATATATAATTTTAATATAATTTGAAAATCGTTTTCAAATTATCCTTATTTGTCTCCGAATTACGCAGACGGCGGGTAGATCCGTATGAAAAAAAAAGAGTACGCAACTAAACAGCGCGAGGCTGTTCTCGAATATATGACGGCGAATAAAGACTGCCATTTTACCGCCGAGAGTCTCTATGAGTATCTGAAAGGCGTGGGAAGTCCCGTCGGGCTTACCACCGTTTACAGAACCCTGGAAAAGCTTGTCCGCGAGGGCGTAGCCGAAAAGTGCGGTTTGCAGGACGGTATGCCCGCTTGCTACGAATACGTCTGCGGAACGCCGCGCTCGCATATCGTATGCACGCGATGCGGGAAAATCGCGCATCTCGAATGCGGTCAAATAGACGCCTTCGCCGATCATATAAGCGACGCGCACAGTTTCGGTCTGGACAAAAGCAAAACCGTGTTTTACGGAGTGTGCGGCAAGTGCCGCTGATAAGGCGCGAAAATGAAAAAACGGCAAAAATACGCGTAGAAATACTATAAAATACCTATAAAAACGCGATGAAACGCGCGTTAAAAATAAGTGAAAAGGTTTATAAAAATAAGCGGAATTACGTATAAAAAGCGATAAAAACACCTATAAAAGTACATATAAAAAGCACGCGAAAAAAATCGCTGGAAAATAGCGTAAAATTGCATAAAAATAAAATAAAAAAATCACGGAGGTGTTTTTATGAAAAAGAAACTTATTTTAGTCGTTTTGGCGCTTGCCGTTATAACGGTCGGCTTTTCGGGGTGCGAATTTTTCGCCGGTCTTTTTAAAAGGAAAACCGATAAAATTAGCGTGACGGCGACGATTTTTCCCTGTTACGACTTCGCGCGGGCGGTTGCCGGCGACAAAGCGGAGTTGACCCTGCTGATCACTCCCGGCGTGGACATTCACAGCTACGACCCGTCCGGAATGGATTTGCTGACCGCCGGACAGAGCGACGTCTTTATTTATATCGGCGGCGAGAGCGACGGATGGGTTGAAGACCGTCTTTTGGAGTCGCTAAATACGGACGGAATCAGGCTGATACGTCTTATGGACTATGCGGAGCTGTTTGAGGAGGAACTCGCCGAGGGGATGACGGAAATAGAGGAAGAGGAGGAGGAAGGCGTTTACGACGAGCATATTTGGACCTCGCCCGCCAACGCTATCCGTCTCGTGGAGGCGATACGCGACGCGTTCGTAGAAATTGACGGCGGAAACGCGGAGTCGTACCGCGCCAACGCCGCCGCTTATATAGCGGAAATCACCGAGATTCAGTCCGATATAGCGGAGACCGTCGCGAGCGCCGTCGTAAAGAAAATCGTCGTCGCGGACAAGTTTCCGTTCCTCTATTTGGTCAAGGAATTCGGACTGTCCTATGCCGCCGCGCTACCCGGTTGTAGCTTGGAGGTGGATCAGGCGAGTGCGGAAACCCTTCTGTTTCTTGCGGAAACGGTGATAACCTACGGCGTGCCCGTAGTGTATTATGTGGAGCTTAGCGACCAAAGGACGGCGAACGCGATAAAGGAAAGTACGAGTTGCGGGAGCGCGCTTTTGCATTCCTGCGAGAGGCTGACGCCGGAGGAATTCAATTCGGGCAAGACCTATGCGGATATTATGCGCGCCAACGCCGCGGCTTTGAAATTGGGAATAGTGTAAGGAAGGGTAAGGCGCGGTAAGCCCCCGCCCACCGTATAAAAATGCAATAAAATACGGTAAGACAATACGAGAACGCAATAAAACGCGATGAAAACGGTGTGAAACATGATAAAAACCGCATAAAAATACGGAAAATATCATACGAAAAACGCGGTAAAATCATATGAAAAGTCCGGCAAACGTTATACGGTAAAGGTATAACGCTTACGGTTATAGGGAGAATGTTTTAATATAAAACGATTAAAAAAATAACGAAAAAATTATGTAAAACGCCGCCGTGAAACAATCGAAAAAATCAAAAAAAATCCGGCTGAAAATAACCGATCCAAACAACGGAAAAAAATATCAAAAGAACGAAGAAAAATGCGGAAATTCACTAAAAAACAATAAGGATTTTCAATTATGCTGATAAGCGTAGACAATGTTTCCGTGAGCTACGAGGGCAAAAAGGCGGTTGACGGCGTGAGCTTCGCGGTCGAAAAGGGGGACTGCCTTTGCGTTGTCGGCGAGAACGGTTCCGGTAAGACTACGCTCATAAAGACCGTCGTCGGACTGCAGAAAAGGGATTCGGGAACGGTCTCGTTTTACGGACTGAACCGCAGTGAAATCGGCTATCTGCCTCAGCAGACCGCGGAGCAAAAGGATTTTCCCGCGAGCGTTTTCGAGGTGGTTTTGTCGGGGCGGCTCAACAGACACGGCGGAGTATTCGCTTTTTACAACGCGATAGACAGGAAAATCGCCGCCGATAATCTTGAAAGACTCGGCATAGCCCGACTCAAAAAACGCTCTTTCCGCGAGCTTTCGGGCGGGGAACGGCAACGCGCGCTTTTGGCGCGCGCGCTTTGCGCTACGGATAAGCTTTTGATATTGGACGAGCCTGTTACGGGCTTGGATCCGGTTATGACTGCGGAAATGTACGCAATTTTGGAGAAACTGAACGCGGAAGGCATAACGATCGTTATGATTTCTCACGATATGGACGGCGCCGTCAGGTACGGCAACAAAATACTGCATATGGCGCGCTCGGCGATCTTTTTCGGGACGGTCGAGGAATATACCGCGACGGAGCTTTACGCCGGAATAAACGCGCGGCGGAGATTGGGGGATTTGGCGGTATGAACGGGGGAAACCTTTTGTGAGCAAAAGGTTTCCACGCGCCCCTTTCCAAAAAACCTCGGTATTTTAACGGTTATACGTGAAATAAAAGAGAATAGCGCAGATTCCGCATATAAATTAACGGCGCAAACACCGATCGCACCGCCGTCCATTACGAATCGAATCGTTTAAGTACAGCTTCGTTCGGCTTTGCATAGCCGTTATGAAATATAATTGAGCGAGTCGAGCGCTGTCTTTTTCGCCGCAAATCGCCCAAAGAACCGTTTTCGGTATTATCCGAATACAAAAAACCTTCTTAATCGCTTGCGGCGAAGATTCAACGCCTGCCTTTCGCGCAAGTCTAATTCGTAACGGCTATAAATTGTTAAAGTTTTTGGGAAAGGAGCGCGCGGAGAGCTTTTTGTTCGCAAAAAATTCCTTATGCGTAAACCCTTTTGAATCCCTCCGGTATAAACCATTTTTAACAAAAACGGAAAAAAATATGTTTGAAACGATCGTAAGAATTTTTACTTTGCTACCGTCCGTGCCGCGCGCGCTTGTGAGCGGTCTTTTGATATCGCTCTGCGCCGCGCTTTTGGGCGTCAGCTTGGTGCTGAAACGCTACTCGATGATAGGCGACGGGTTGTCGCACGTCGGCTTCGGAACACTCGCCGTAGCCTTGTCTTTCGGACTCGCGCCTCTTGAAATCGCCGTACCCGTCGTCCTCGCCGCAGCTTTTTTGTTGTTGCGCATAAGCGAAAACAGCAAAATAAAGGGCGACGCGGCGATCGCTCTGATTTCCAGTAGCGCGCTCGCGATCGGCGTGATAGTCGTTTCGCAAACCAGAGGAATCAACGCCGATGTGTACGGCTATATGTTCGGCAGTATACTGACGCTCACACACGAGGATTTCGTTGTCTCCGCAGGCGTTTCCGCGTTCGTTTTGATTTTTTACACGCTGTTTTATAACAGCATTTTCGCCGTTACTTTCGATCGGAGCTTCGCTAAGGCGTCCGGAACGAGAGCGGACGCGCATAATATGCTGATAGCTCTGCTAACCGCATTGGTTATAGTCGTAGGTATGCGTATGATGGGAGCTATGCTTATATCAAGCCTGATTATTTTCCCCGCGCTTACCTCTATGCGGATATTCAAGAGCTTTAAAAGCGTGGTGATTTCATCCGCGGTTGTTTCGGCGGTATGCTTTCTCGCCGGAATACTATTCTCGTTTTTTCTATCCACGCCGGCGGGCGCGAGCATCGTAGTCGTGAACCTTATTATGCTTTGCCTATTCGCCGCAGTCGGTTTTGCGGCGCGGTTTTTCAAAAAAAAGGCTTAAATGCCGATTTTGATATTTTTTAAAACTGTAATAGTTAAACCGTAAAAACGGAAAGGAAAAAAAACAGGAAAAGTATTCGGAAGTAATAACTGCGAAAATGCGGAAAATCACTTAATAAAGCGCCGTGCGGCGCGTTTTGCGCGGCATTTCGTTAAATTTTTTACTTTTTTTAAAAAAGGTAGAAAAAAGTTTAAAAAAACAGTTGACAGAGGGTGAGGGAATGTGATAAGATAATGAGGCTGTCGCGGGGGTAGAAATTTTCCCTGCGGTGGCGCGGAC
>JAISOS010000004.1 GCA_031275485.1 Clostridiales bacterium
CCTATATTTATGACGCCGCCGTTAAAATCGATAAGTAGCCAATAAACCGTAATGAGAATAAGACAGCCTATAACCCCGCCGACCGCGCCCGCGACGGTCTTATTCGGGCTTACGCGCGGTATCAGCTTTTTCATTTTGCCGTGAGAGAGCTTGTTTGCCGCCGCACCCGTGAAGTATGCGAAAGCGTCCGTACCGAGCGCGGCGATCATCGCGAAAAGCAACAAGAAACCGCCGCCTATGCGGTTGACGAGATACGCCGCGCAAAGAAGAAACAATGGGTAAATCAGCGTCGCCGCCGTCGCCAAAAAATCCTTGAAGGTTATCTCCGGCTTCAAAACGTACAAAATTCCCGCCGCCATAAATCCGGCGATCAGTATGCCGAAAAATAACGTTCCCAAAAATAACGCGCTGCGGGGCGCGAAGAGTCCCGTAAGAAGCGCGGCGCAAAATGCCGCGACTACGGCAAGCGCGAGCGGCGGCTTTATGACTCTGTATCCCAAGCCCCCGTACGCTTTCGCCATTTCCGCTGCGGCCGCCGCCGAAACCGCAAAAATTACGGCGTCGTAAACGAAAAACGAGTACGTATTCAGCCATATCAGCGTTACCGCCGCCGCCGCTAACAGAACGCCTATGCCGATTTTAAAGGGCGCGCTTATTTTTTTTTTAGGTTTTTCAAACTCAGTTTTAGTTGAAGATACGTCGTTTTCGGCAGACATATTCGTTTCCTTTTTTTGTATTTTATTTTACCGCGAACGCGACGCAATGAATATACCGTTTCCGTTACCGCGCGCATAAATGCGTTCCGAAAGCGTTATAAATTGCAACGCAAAATAATCGGAGCGCTTACGCGCGTTTTATTTTCGGCTTTATTTCCCGAAAGTGCGACGGCGTCTGCGGTATTCGCTTATCGCGGCGTCTATATCCTTGTCGGTCACATCGGGCCAGTATTTGTCCAGAAAAAGCAACTCGGAATACGCGCTCTGGAACGTCATAAAATTGCTCAGCCGCTTCTCGCCCGCCGTTCTGACTATCATGTCGGGGTCGGGCAGATAACCCGTGTAGAGGTTCGCCGCGAGATTTTTTTCGTTGAATTCCCCGCCGCTCAAAGCGAGCTTTTGGGCGGCGCGGACTATCTCGTCCTTTCCGCCGTAATTCAACATTATGTTAACAATCATTCCGCGGTTGTTTTTCGTTTTTTCGCGCGCCTCCGCGACGGATTTTTTGACCGCCTGCGGCAACGCGTCTATGTCTCCGAAAAAATTCACGACGTAATCCGTATCGCGCGAAAGATATCCGTCGCTCAGCTCCTCCACTAAACCGAATATCGACTTAACCTCGGCCGGCGAACGTTTCCAATTTTCAGTGCTGAAAGCGTAAAACGACGCGATCGGTATATTTCTCGCGCCGAGAGCCTCAATTATGCGCCGCAAGACCCTGACGCCCTCTCTGTGCCCGTCCGAACGGGGCAGACCCCGCGCGGTCGCCCAGCGCCCGTTGCCGTCCATAATAAACGCGATATGCTTTAAATCCGTCATATTTATTATTCTATGAGATTTTCGCGGCGTAAACTTGCGTACAAAGGTTTACCCCGCGCTCCTTTCCAAAAAAATTTACCGTTTTATTATTTGAACGAGTAATCGCCGAATCTGCGTTTTTACGCCGACCCTTTTTTCTAAGGACGCCGTTCGATTTAAGAGCCCGCAAAAGCGTTAAAATTATCGAAAGCCTCGTTAAAGCAAAGGATAATTACGGCGCGCTTAAATATTTTTACAGATCTCATACGGCGTTTCTCCCGCGGTTTCAACGGCGGACCGCCGCTTTCTTTATTACGCGGCGCGGCTCGTCCGAACAATCCGGTTTTCAAAGAACCTCTTCCGTAAAATCCGAACGAAAAACGCGGATTTTACGTTCGCCAGCTTACATAATAAAAATTAAGGTGCGAGAGAAAATCTTTTCCCGGGAAAAAGGCTTTCTCTCCCCGCGCGCACTCCCGCTTTCAAAATCCGTCAAACGTTCAAAATTTCGTCTTCTTTTTCCTTTATCAACTTTTCCGCCGTTTCATTCTTTTGGGCGATAAGCTTGTCTATGTCTTTCTCAAAGGTCTTTTGGTCGTCCTCAGTTATAATACTGTCCTTTCGGAGCTTTTTTATCACCTCTAAAATATCCCGCCGCTCGTTCCTCAGCGCGACTTTTGTCGCTTCGCCCGCCGCTTTGACGGTTTTGACCAATTCCTTTCTGCGCTCGCCCGTGATTTCGGGGAAAACTAACCGTATAATTTTGCCGTCGTTCGAGGGTGTAAGACCGATATTCGCGGCAAGTATAGCCTTTTCGACAGCCTTTAAAAGACCGGAGTCCCACACCGAAATCACTATGACGCGCGCCTCCGTCACGGTTATGTTTGAAATTTGATTGAGAGGAGTCGGCGCGCCGTATGCCTCTACGGTGATTTTATCCAAAATATGCGGATTCGCCCTGCCCGCGCGTATATTTTGAAACTCTGTCCTCATGCTTTCCAAAGACTTGTCCATTTTTAGGACATAATCGTCAAAAACCTTTCGAACCTCGTCCACTTCATAATTCATAAAAAAACCTCCTCTCCCGGATACGGCGGCAAGCCGTTCGCCGCAATGAGAACGCGCGCCCTTTTTTGTCCGCCTGTCCGTTTTTTTGCATTACATTGTTATATCGTTTTGCGGTATTCCGTTACCGCAGTTTTTCCGTATCGGCGTTCCGCAGTCCGAATACGTCATATCAAACTTACCGCATCGAAACACGCCCTAATTCATAAACGCTTGAACCGCTCCCGCGCGGAAAAGAAAAAACGGTTGACGGGAACAAAAAGCCGACACGGATAAAACTGCGCGTCCGTATTTTCGCTTTTTCAACAGGCGGTATACGTCAAAGGCGATATTATACCGTGTAACCGAAAAACCGCGCCGGAAATAACACGGATATTATATCACGCCGAACAAAAAATTGCAACAAAAATCGGAGAAAAATGTTAGAACCCATATTCATAAACGAAAACGTCGGTTTTACGATGGGTTTTCATTTATACGCACAGGCTCTAAGCCGTTTCCCCGGTTTTATTTTTGCCGCTTCTGCCGCTTTGCCGTAGCATTCGGTTCTTATAAAATTATTAAAACAAGCGGTAAAGTTTTTGGGAAAGTAAATTTATACGCCGCCGCGTAAAACTCTCCCTTTCACTTTGCATTCCGCCGTTCCGCGCCGCCGCCCGCTTCCCCGATTAGTCCGTTCAAATCGGAAAACCGTCCGTTTTACGGCCGGCGGGCAATTTGTTCGAAATCGTAAAAATTTCCCTTACGGATTCGGCGTCCGTATCGGCGCGAATAACGACGGGCACGGCTTCGTCAAACTTCGGCGCCGACGTAATTACCGCAAGCTTCGCGGCATATTTGTTAAGCAGGGAGTAAATAAGCCAATCCGTCCAGCCCGTAGATACGGCCGGCAAATACGGATTCAAATTCAGCATTTCAATTTCGGCGAAATTCCGCCCATTCAAAGCTTGCAACGCGAGCTTTTCGATTTCATGCGAAACGTCCGAGTCAAGTTCGAGTTTTTCGATCGCGACAAGCGTTTTCTTATTTAATATATAGAATTTATCATTATATGAATTCAGTAATTTTACCGTGTCGTAAATAATAATATCTTTTTCTTTCGCGAGCTTTTTTATGTCGTCTATCGGAACGTAATCGTTTCCCAAAAATATGTCTTTAAGCGCTTCGTACCCGTTCGCGGAATCCACGGATAAGTCAATAATATGCGGGCGGCTAAACCTGAATTCATCCGAAAAAAACGCCCGCAGAACGCCGTATAAAAACCGCTCCGAGCCGATATTATTACCGAGAAGAAAATCCTTAAAATACTTTTTTGCCAAATTAAAAATTTTCGCGTCCGAAACAATTTTCTCTTTTTCCGTTACGCTCTTTAAAAAATCCAAGAATACGTCCTTTTCCTCAAACGTTATATTATCCTTGTGAACGTATACTTTATTATATGTCGAAATAATCTCGTCGCCGCTCGTCAAGGCAAAGTAAAGCAACGGTTCCGGCGTCCCGGCAAATTCACTTTTCAATTCGGCTAAACCGACGCCGCGTTTATGTTTACGTATGAACTCGTAAATGATGGAATAAAAATTGCCCGTCGCGTTTCCTTTTACCACATAGTCGCGCCGATAGGTAAATTCGTTATGAAAATTTTGTCTTAAAACGGCGGACAAATAATATTTATTATCGATACCCGCATCGGACAATTCGGCTTTAAAGCGGTGCAAAACCGAGTTGGTCATAACCATATCGTAAGGATATTCCGAAATAAAGCCGTGTATATCGTTTTTTAACGCCGGCGGCAGCACGACGTCCTTTCTCAAAACGTATCGACCCCGCCCTACAAGCGTACATTTGCCGGCAATCCTAGAAATTACGGCGCGGTCGGCGGCGTCTACCTTGTCGTCGTCAAAAAGGTACTTATAGCACTTTCTGAACCGCGCAAGTTCCTCCGGCTTATACAAACTTATTCCGTCCGGAAAATACCGTTCCAAAACTACCTGATAACTATCGCCCAAACGGATAGATTTTTTTACTAAAGCATTTCCTCTTTCCGTATATTTTTCAAAAGCTAACTTCTTAACCACGTCTCCCGTCAATTCATAGCCGCGCTCGTTCAAGCGCGACACGATGTTCGCCGTTTCTCCGTCGCGCGCTCTCGGCAATATAACGGCGGGAAATTCTTTCGCCCTGTTTTGTACGTAAGGAATCCACGCAGCTTCGCCCCGTTCATCCGCATACGGAATCAAGTCCGCAAACGCGTACTTGGGCAAGATAGGATTGGCTCGCAGTATAGCTTCGGCAAACCAAATAAAAAGATCTGCGGGCACACGATACTTTTTAAGCTCCGAACGCGACACGCAATAGCGGCTCCCGCTTAGCGTCATTACCGCGTTCATAAGCGACTCTACCTTTTCGTATACGGGGGGCGAGCGCAATATTTCGGCGGATTTATTCTCTATTTGTCTGACGCGCTCTCTCGTTATTCCGAATTCGGATCCCGTTTCCGAAAGCGTCTTCGGAGAATAAAAATATCTCCGTTTCAAAACTATCCTTTGCATAGGCGACAAGCTTTTCATTATTTCCCGCAAAACGTCGCCCGGAAAAACGAGAGAAGCCGTTCGTTTTTGAACGCATTCAAGAATTTCACGCGTTTTTTCATAACCGAAATCCCGTATCTCCATATTTAAAATATCCGACAGCGTATCCAAACCCCGGCCGTCGATTAGGTTCGAACCGAATAAGCGTTTTATTTTTACGTTTTGCAATACGGGATCCAGCTCCGCAATCCGCCGCTTCACGGAACGAAGCTCGTCGTTCAGTGCGATATAACCATGCGCGTATTGCAGTGCCGAGCGCAGACGTTCAAAAATATCGACCGCAATATCTTCGCCGTCCGTAAATTTCAAAGCGGTAATCTCAATTTTGCCGTCGTCGGAAAAAACAATTTCACGAAAAACGGCTCCCGCGTCGTAAGACGCGTTCAAGCGGCGAAGCCGCGCGGAATCAAAGATAAACAAACCGTCTTCCTCACGCTTAAAAACGCCGCGTAATTCCGGCATAAGATTCAGAAAATCGGATACGGCGTCTCTGACGGAAAATCCGACCGTTTTAATAACGACGGACGCTTGCTCCGAAGCAAAAAACGTTATCCGAAACCGCGAAACGTCCGCATATCCGGCGGCATTTTTTTCGACCGCACTTTCCGCGGCGGAATTGACCGTTTCAAGAGAATAAAGAACTTCCGCAGATTCCGTAGCCTCCGCGAGACGCGTAGGTTGCACCGCGTCTATTAATTCGTCGAGATAATCCCATTCGTATAAAAACGTATTTTTTATTTCTCCCGCAACGTCCGTTAATTGTCCGAGTGTTTCGATTTCATTGAGCGTCAGCCATCTCAACGTATTGTCGGTCAATCGGAGCTTCGACAACGGCAAATCGGAAAGCGAACCGCGCGCTTTATCCAAGCGTTCTATCAAAGATACGTAACCGCGAAACTTTACGGTTCGGTGATGCGCGCCGCCCGCGCTCCGTTTCGTATTCCCGTTGATTTCAGCGCCGTGAACAGTATCCATTTTCCGTCTTGCACGCTCCCTTTGTAAAGAATTTTTTCCCGCTCTCCGCCGAATACTCCCCGTTCGTGTAAAGCCGCGACGCATCGTCGCGCTCCCGTTTAATTACGGCGAAATTACTTTAGAACTTATATCATAGTTTAAAACGCGGCGGTCGCGAAGTTTTTTTGCCGCCGCCAACACATTTTTTAAAATTGCGGTAATGCCGCGACAATAAAAACTAACGCAAATACGCGCCGAAAAGACACGCCAACGCCGTCGTTTAAAATTATAAATACGAATTCTAAATTTCCGTTATATATACTCGCCGTTTTTTGCGTATTTTAACGCGCCATTTCGCCGCGCAAATACGCGATTCTTTCTTTCAGTTTACGTCTTAGCCCGGCGTTTCCGTCGAGTTTTGCGCGTTCCTTTTCAACGAGCTCTTTCGGCGCCTTTTCGACGTAGCGCGGATTGCTCAAAAGCCCCTCGCCCCTTTGGATTTCCTTTTCGGCGGCTTCGATTTCCTTTTCCAGCTTCGCGATTTCCTTTTCGGCGTCGATAAGCTCGCCGAGCGGTATCAGAACCTCGCCGAATCCGAACACTGCGGCGGCGGCGTTCTCTTTTATTTCCGATTTATCGGACGTGAAAATCACCTCGTCCGCGTTACAGAGTTTTTTGATATATAGGACGTTTTTGGCGAAGAATTTTTCCTTTTCGCAGACTATATACAGCTTGATTTTTTTAGACGGCGGGACGTTCGCTTCGGCGCGGATATTGCGCGCGCCCTTTATTATGCCGATTACGCTCTCGAAGTTTTCCTTCGGCGCGGCCTTTTTTACGGCTTCGGGCCATTCGGAAATCATAATACTCTCGTCTGCGGCGGCGTCTTTGCCGTTAAGAGAGAGGTGGATTTCCTCCGTAATAAACGGAACGAACGGATGTAATAATTTTAAAATATTCGACAGCACAAAGTTCAGTATGGACAGACACTCCCCGCGTCTTTTCGCGTCGTCCGAATACAGCGCGGGCTTTGACAGCTCGATATACCAATCGCAAAAATCGTCCCAGACAAACTCGTAGAGCTTAGCCGCCGCAAGCCCGACGTCGTATTTTTCCAGAGCCTTAGTCGTCAGCCTTACTACCTTGTTCAGCTTGCCCAAAATCCACTTGTCCGCGTCGCTCAGCCTGAACGTAAAGGGTTTTGGAATGACCGCGTTTTCGCCGTTCAATATAACGAAGCGCGCCGCGTTCCAAATTTTATTCATAAAATTTCTGGCGTTCTCTATTTTATCTCGCGAATAGCGCGTATCGGAGCCGGGCGCGGTATTGAAAGACAGCGAAAATCTCAGCGCGTCCGCGCCGTACCTGTCTATCAATTCGAGAGGATCTATGCCGTTGCCGGCGGACTTACTCATTTTATGCCCGTCCGCATCCCTCACAAGCCCGTGGATAAGCACCTCCGAAAACGGCACGTCCTTCATAAAATACAGCCCCGAAAAAATCATGCGCGCCACCCAGAACGGAATTATGTCGTAAGCGGTGACCAGCACGTTTGTGGGGTAAAAAAAGTCGAGATCTTTTGTTTTTTTAGGATAGCCTAGCGTGGAGAACGGCCAGAGCGCGGAACTGAACCACGTGTCAAGAACGTCCTCGTCCTGCGCTATCGCGGCGGAGCCGCAAGCGGAACAGACCTTAGGCGCGTGCGCCTCGACGACGGTATGCCCGCAATCGCCGCAATAATAGGCGGGAATTCTGTGTCCCCATATGAGCTGACGCGAAACGCACCAGTCCTTTATGTTATTCATCCAATTCAGATAGGTTTTTTCGTACTTGCGCGGCACGAATTCTATCTTTTTATTTTTGACGAATTTAATAGCGGGCTCCGCGAGCGGCTTCATTTTGAGAAACCATTGACGGCTGACGAGCGGCTCCACCGCCGTATGGCAACGGTAGCACTCGCCAACGTTATGCGTATACGGCTCCGCCTTTTCAAGAAGTCCCAAGACCTTCAAATCTTCCGTTATTTTTTGCCGGCATACGAAGCGGTCGAGCCCCGCGTAGGCGCTCCCCGCATTCTCCGTCATAACGCCGTCGTCGCCTATGACCTTTACGACCTCCAAGCCGTGCCTCTGCCCGACCTCGAAGTCGTTAGGATCGTGCGCGGGCGTAATCTTGACCGCGCCGCTCCCGAAATCCTTTTCCACATAAGAATCGGCGATTATCGGAATCTCTCTTCCCGTCAACGGCAATCTTACCGTTCTGCCGATAAACGCCTTATACCTCGCGTCGTCGGGATTGACCGCGACGGCGGTATCGCCCAGCATGGTTTCGGGTCTTGTCGTCGCGACAATGATAAAGCCGCCGGTCCGTCCGTATTCCGTCAAACGATCCGTATCCGCATCTCCGCCGGCGTTTGCCGTACCGCCGCCGGCCGCTCTTTCCGCAGTCAAATTATCCGAGTCCGTATCCGTCCTTGCGCCCGCAATCGGATATTTGATATGCCAAAGAAAAGACGGCGTTTCCGCGTATTCTATCTCCGCGTCCGACAGCGCGGTCTTGCAACTTGGACACCAATTTATTATGCGTTTGCCGCGGTACAATAATCCCGCCCTGTAATATTTTATAAACGCGTCCTTGACCGAACGGCTGAGGTTTTCGTCCATCGTGAACGCCTCGCGCGACCAATCGCAGGACGAGCCCAATTTTTTCAGCTGGTCGTTTATTTTGCCGCCGTACAGCTCTTTCCACTGCCTGGCGCGCTCCAAAAAATACTCGCGGGACACGTCATTTTTGTCCAAACCCTCTTTTTTCAGCTGTTCGGCGACTTTTAATTCAGTGGCGATAGACGCGTGGTCGGTTCCCGGCAGCCAAAGCGCGGCGAAGCCGCGCATTCTCTTGAATCTAATTATTATATCCTGGAGCGTATTGTTGAGCGCGTGCCCCATATGCAACTGCCCCGTTATATTAGGCGGCGGCATAACGATTGTAAACGGCGTCTTGCTCTTATCCGCATCCGCCTTAAAATAGCCTTTGTTCAGCCACATACGGTATAACCGTTCCTCATATGACTTCGGATTAAACACTTTATCCATACAACATCTGTTCCTTCTTCTTTTTCAATGAGAATTTATGCTGGGGAAAGCTTTTTTAAAATAATTTGCGAGCTTCTTGCGTAGTTAAAGAATCTTATCCCCGTCGGAAACTTTGAGAGGCTTACTGAGTAGATAAAACCGCCGTAATAAGCCGTACCCGCAGTCTTGCCGCGCGGAAAGCGTTTTCCTTTACTTTAACCACCGAAGACATCCGAATTTTCCGACAATAAAAAATACGCCGGTAACCTCGCCTTATAACCGCCGCAGGGACAAGCGTTTTCGGTCGCTTTTAGCTCCCCGATGACAAACATTAACGGGCGTTAATATTTTTTATTGATAATTATTTAATAAAGTTTTTTAGAAAGGAACGCGGGAAAAAGCCTTTTGTTCACAAAAAGTTTCCCCCGCATAAAATTATAAATAATTTTAATAAAAAACTTATTTCTCGGGATTATCGAATTTCTCGTCCGCCTTTCCGCCGAAATAGCCGCTTTTAAGACCCGTATTGATTTCTATATTCTTATCGCCTGCGGGAACCTTATAGTTCAGCTGTTTGGCTATAATAACGGCGTACATGACGAGGGCGAAAACCGCCGCCGCCACACCCGCGGCACACACGGTAAAACCTATTATATATAGAGTATTTTCCGCCGCGTCTCCGAACGCCCCCGCGAGAAACAAAAGCCCTATGCCAACGGCGAGGATTACGGTTGCCGCCTTGCCGTAAATATTCGCGGGAACGACGACCTTTTTGGTGAGCAAAAAGAAGCCCATAACGAGCTGCAAAGTTTCTTTAGAAACGAGTACAACCGCCAGAATATAAAACGGCGGCGTTTTTTCAGCGTAAAGCACGCTCATGCAGACCATCACGGTTATCTGCATCAGCTTATCGGCGAGCGGATCCAAAAACTTTCCGATATTCGAGACCATATTGAAACGCCGCGCGATATACCCGTCGAAGAAATCCGTCCCCGCGCACAGCGCGAACAAAGCCAATCCCCAAACGGAGTCGTAGAACATCGCGACGGCGAACGCGGGAATCAGCAATATTCTCGCGTAAGTGATAATATTCGGCACCGTAAAAAGCTTGTATTTGATATTTTTCATACGCCCCACCTTTTAAAACAATTTTCCTTATATTTTCAAACGGTTTTCCCGTATTTTTAAATGATTTTTTTTCAATATTTATTTTTCAACATTTTTTTATATTTTACGACATTTTTTCAACGCTTCTTCCGCATTTTTTTTTAATTACCGCGCATGAATCACGGTCTTCTTACGGGAGCGTTTATTGCCGTCCGCATTCGTTTATATCAAACAAAATAACGCAGTTACGCGCATAGCGTAAGAATACGGAGAATAACGAAAAGTCGACTCGAACGCGGCGGCGCGTTTTTGCCGACGGCGTAAAGCCGGAGCGGTATTATACCGTACAGCCGAAAAACCGTACCTAAAATTATTGGAATATTATATCACGCCGAACAAAAAAATGCAACAAAAATCTGGAAAAATATTAGAATCCGCACTCATCAATGAGGGCGCCGGATTTTCGGGAGACTTTTGCGGCTTTCGAGGCGCTTTCCGAGAGTTCTTAGCAAGACTGACACAGTACGCCTTTAAAGCCGTGCCGTCCGTTAGTTGAAATGGATTCCGAACCATTTTCACGCGAACGGACGCATTTTTGACGGCGCACGCTTCAAAGAAAGCGTGTGCGGAAAAACGACTGCGCCGCGTATAAAGCGATAAAATATACGAAACGGCGCGGCTTTATAAAGAAATCTTTTATATCATCGGATTATTCGTATGACAGCGAGTAAAATTTTAAACGACACGCCGCGCAGTTTAAACGACCGCAGTAACGCGGCGGTAAAACGCTTTGGTATTTTACGGCTTTTCACTGCGGCGGCGTTAAAAGAGGCGGGTATCCCCCCGTCAAATTTGAAGCTTGTCTCAAATTTCTTTTAAATTATGCGGCGCGGAATTTAAAAGTTTAACAAGTACAGCTTTTCACCGCGACGACATTAAAAGGCGGGTATCCCCCGTAAAATTTGAAGCTTGTCTCAAATTTCTTTTAAATTATGTGATGCGGAATTTAAAAGTTTAACAAGTACAGCCTCGTAACCCGCGTCGGTTACGGCTCTTATCAAATCGCCGTCCGGCACGTTTTCGGACAATTCGACGATTGCGGTTTTCGCGTTCAAATCAACGGCCGCCAGCGTTACGCCCCCGAGTTTTTCCAAGGCTTTTTTGACGGCGGAGCAGTGTCCGCAGGACATACCTTCGATTTTTATAGCTTTACGCATAATTTTTCCCTCCGGAATTTTATGTTTACCCGCCGCGATACGCAATGCGGCATTTTTGCCGTCGGCAACGTCGATTTTGCCGCCGTTTTTTTCGTTTATTTCATTTTCTCCCGCCTTAAAATTTAAGGCGGCTTCCTCGTTTTCGCGACTGATTTTATTTTCGACTGCGGCAATGTTTAACCGGATGTTTTTATTGCGGTCACCATCGTTTTTTTGACTGACTTTTTCGCCGATTACCGTAATATTCACGGCTTTGCTTCCGTCGTTTCCGTCGCTCGCGTTTCCGGCTTCGCCGCCGTTTTTCCCCGCCGTTTTTTGCTTCGGTTTCCATAGATTAAGAGTCAGCGCGCCGGTCACGACCGAAACCGAACTGAGACTCATCGCGGCGGCGGCAATCATAGGATTCAAAAGCAAGCCCGTAAACGGATACAGCACGCCTGCGGCGATAGGAATACACGCCGCGTTATAAAAAAACGCGAAAAACAAATTTTGTTTTATATTCCTGAGCGTAGCGCGGCTTAACGCTATCGCCGAGACCAAATCCGTCAAGTCGTTTTTCATCAGCACGACGTCGGCGGATTCGACCGCCACGTCCGTACCCGCGCCGATAGCTATCCCTACGTCGGCGCGCGCGAGGGCGGGCGCGTCGTTTATGCCGTCGCCGACCATCGCCGTTTTTTTGGAGGCGGCCATAAGCTTGCGGATTTTTTCCTCCTTATCGGCGGGCAGAACCTCGGCGTAAACCTTTTCTATACCCACCTCGGCGGCTATCGTCTCGGCGGTTTTGAGGTTGTCGCCCGTTATCATAACGACCTCGATACCCATCGCTTTCAACTCGCTCACCGCGCCTTTCGCGCTCGGCTTCACAACGTCCGCGACGGCGATTATTCCGAGTAATTCGCCGCCGTGAGCGAAGTACAGAGGCGTTTTCCCGCTCTCCGAAAAGACGTTCCCGTAAGCGGAAAATTCTTCTATTTTCAACGGATCTATACCGGCGTTTTCCATAAGCTTCAGATTGCCTCCGCACGCGGTTTTGCCGTCTATAATCGCCGTGATTCCCATACCGTGCAACATACGGAATCCGTCCGCTTGAACCGTCTCGGTTTTTAGGCTTTCGGCATACGCTGAAACCGCCTTCGAAAGCGGATGATCGGACGGCTTTTCGAGCGACGCGGCAATCCTAAGCAGGCGCTCGGTATCGAAACAAACTATATCCGTCACGGAGGGTCTGCCCTCCGTGACGGTACCGGTTTTATCCAGCGCGACGGCGTTTATATTGTGCGCGTTTTCGAGCGCTTCCGCAGATTTTATCAATATGCCGCAGGACGCCCCCCTTCCCGTACCCACCATGACGGCGGTGGGCGTCGCGAGTCCGAGCGCGCAAGGGCAAGAAATGACCAGAACCGATATGCCGACGGACAGGGCGAACTCGAAAGATTCGCCCGCGATCAGCCATACGGCGGATGCAATCACGGCGATCGCTATGACGATCGGTACGAACACCGCGCTCACCTTGTCGGCAAGCTTTGCGATAGGAGCCTTGCTTGACGTCGCATCGTCAACAAGCCGTATAATTTTCGCGATTACCGTGTCCGCGCCCACCTTGACGGCGCGCATTTTGAAATATCCGGACTTTACTGCCGTCGCGCCCACGACCTTGCCGCCCTCCGTTTTGTCGACGGGGAGGCTTTCGCCCGTTATCGCGGATTCGTCTATAGACGCGCAACCCTCGACGATTTCACCGTCCGCAGGCACGGCGGCGCCCGCTCGAACCACGAGTATGTCGCCCGCCTCTATCTCGCTCGCGGGAACGACGGTTTCGATGCCGTCCTTTATAAGGCAGGCGGTTTTCGGGGTAAGGTTTACGAGTTTCATAAGCGCGGCGGAAGTGCGTCCCTTAGCCCGCGCTTCCAGAAACTTGCCGAGCGTAATGAGCGTGAGAATTATACCCGCCGACTCGAAATACAAATTCTCTCGGAACGTCATAATTTCGGTCATACCGTGAGCCGCCGATGCATAGGCTATGCCGTATACGGCGTATATACCGTATACCGTCGCCGCCGACGCGCCTAAGGCGATCAGCGAATCCATGTTCGGAGAGCCTTTGAATAGGCTTTTGAAGCCGTTTATAAAGTATTTGTGGTTTATATAGAGCACGGGTAGCAACAGCAAAAACTGCGTGAACGCGAACGGAGAGGCGTTGCTCATGCCGTCGAGAAAGGACGGCACGGACAGCCCAAGCATGTGTCCCATAGCGAGATACAAAAGCGGCGCGGAAAAAACGGCGGAGGTTATGAGCCGGATAAGCATAGCGCGGTATTCCTCGCGGATTCTTTTGTCCGCACCCGCTCCGACGGTTTTTCCGCTTCTCGGCTCCGCGTTTATGTAGGTCGTGTTTTGGGGCTGTGATTCCGCGTTTAAAGAATTTACAGAGCCTTCCGCCGCCGCAGTTTTTCCATGCCGCGATTTCCCGTTCGTATCAACCGAATATTCGGCTTTCTCACGGGATAGTCCCGCGCCGGCAGTTCTGCCGCCGTAATCGTCGTCGGACTCCGCGCCGTAACCGGCCTTTTCCACTGCGGAAATTATGCCGTCCGCGCTTAACAAGGTCTCGTCGTAAGTTACCGCCGCGCTGTTTTTCAGCAGATTTACGGAAACCGCGCTTACTCCCGCAAGTCTTGAGAGGGTTTTCTCGATTTTCGCGGCGCAGGCTACGCAGGACATTCCCGAAATATTGAATTTATTTTTTTGCATCTTTACATCCTTTACCGAGGATTCCGAAATCTTTGCGATAAATAAACGCCGCCGCATATAATTTTATCGCGCAAATTCCGGTCTCCAAAAAATATTTCCGCGGCGTTCAGTCCAAACGGAGCTAAAAACGCCGGGATTTTTTAAAAATGTGCACCCGGCACAGCAATAATTTATAAGAAAATTTTCGGATCCAGCGCCCGTCGTTTTTATGCCGCTTTTATTTTATCTTTTCTAAGGAAAATTCCACATTCACGCCGTTTATATCCCAGACCTTCCTATATCCGTTCTCGAAAAGCCCCTCGCGGATTTCGTCCGCAAGCACGTCCGCGCAAATTTTACCTTTCGCGAGTATTTTCGCGTATTCGCGGTCGGCGGTTTTGAAGCCTATTTTTATGCGGTCCGTAACCTCGAATCCGGCCTCCTTTCTCATAGCTTGCAACTTGCTGACAAGCTCTCTGACGTTGCCCTCCTCAATTAATTCGGGAGTGAGGTTGGCGTCCAAGACGACGGTGAGCGACGCGTCGGATTCGGCGATAAAGCCCTCCTTGTTTATCGGGGAAATCAGCAAATCGCCCTCCGTAAACTCGACCGCCTCGCCGTCCATAACACCCCTGAATACGCCCTTGTTTTTTAGGGCGGCGACGACGGCATACGCGTCCAAAGACGCGAGATAGTTTTTTACGCGTCCTATTTTCGTGCCGAATTTAGGTCCCAAAACCTTTAACAGGGGCTTTAAATCGTAATTTAAGAATTTTTCGTCGTTGACTATATGTGAAATTCTTTTTACATTGATTTCGTCTTTTATAAGCTCGGTCAGTTCCTCGCCTAGCGCGACGTCCTCCGCCGTGTTTTTTAGGAACAATTCCGGAAGAGGCCGGCGGTTTTTTATAGCGGCCTTGCTACGGCACATCCTCGCAAGCTCGACGATTTTAAGGACGTAATCCATGCCGCGTTGTAATCCGTCGTCGATACGGCTTTCGTCGCATTTCGGATAGTCGCAAAGATGCACGCTTACGGGCGCGCCGGCAAAGAAATTCGCGGTGATATTGTCGTAGATTTGCTCCGCGACAAAGGGCGTGAAAGGCGCGATAAGCTTGGCAAGCTCGGAGAGTACGGTGTAAAGCGTCATATACGCCGACTTTTTGTCCTCGCTCATCTCGCTCCCCCAATACCGCTCCCGCGAACGCCTGACATACCAATTGCTTAAACCGTCCGTAAACTCCTGAATACGCCTCGCGCTCTCGGTAATTTTGTATTCGCTCAAACTCTCGTCCGTAAACTTTATGAGCGAATGTAAATTAGATAAAATCCATCTATCCAAGAGAGAAAGATCGCAGTCCTTTAAATCGTATTTCGACGGGTCGAATTTGTCTATCTCCGCATACAGAACATAGAAAGCGTAGACGTTCCAAAGCGTACCCATAAACTTTCTCTGCGACTCGCTCACCGCCTCGCCGTAAAAATTCGACGGAATCCACGGCGGACTGACAGTGTAGAAGTACCACCGCACCGCGTCCGCGCCCTGCTTGTCGAGAACCGTCCATGGGTCTACGACGTTGCCCTTGTGTTTGCTCATTTTCACGCCGTCCTTGTCGTTGATATGTCCCAAAACTATGCAGTTTTTAAAGGACGGCTTGTCGTCGAAAAGCAACGTTGAAACCGCGAGTAGCGTGTAAAACCATCCCCTCGTCTGATCTACCGCTTCGCTTATGAAATCGGCGGGATAGCGCTTCTCGAAAATTTCCTTGTTTTTAAAAGGATAATTCCACTGCGCGAAAGGCATAGAACCGCTGTCGTACCAGCAGTCTATGACCTCCTTAGTGCGCTTAAAAACACCGCCGCATCGGCATTTGAAGGTTACCGCGTCCACGTAAGGCTTGTGGAGTTCTATGTCCTTGCCGCCCGACAGCTCCGTCAATTCGGCCTTGCTGCCAACGACGCGCATACTGCCGCAGTCGCCGCATATCCAGATAGGCAGCGGCGTGCCCCAATACCTCTCCCGCGAAAGACTCCAATCCTGCACCTCGTCCAAAAAATTCCCCATTCTGCCCGATCCGATCGCGGGCGGAATCCAATTGACGGAGGCGTTGTTTTTCAAAAGTTTCTCCCTCACTTCGGTCATTTTTATAAACCAACTCGAACGCGCATAGTACAAAATCGGCGTGTCGCACCGCCAGCAAAAAGGGTAGCTGTGCTCGTACATCAGTTCCTTAAACAACAAATTTTTTTCTTTGAGAATTTTTATAAGCGTCTTGTCGGCGTCCTTCGCGAACATTCCCTTTACGTCTTCCGCCGCGTCGGTGAAACGCCCGCGCTCGTCTACGGCTTGAACGAAAGGCAGTCCGTAAGCCTTGCCCACCTCGGAGTCGTCCTGACCGAAAGCGGGCGCGATATGCACTATGCCGGTGCCGTCCGAAAGCGTTACGAAGTCGGCGCAGGTCACGTAATACGCTTTCTCGCCGTCCTCTATGCCTACGTCGTAATCGAATTGTTTCTCGTATTCCGCGTATTCGTACTCCCTACCCTTGAGGCTCTCGATTACCGCATATTCGCCTTCGCCGAACAGCGTCGGGATAAGCGCGTCCGCGAGTATATAAAACTCGTTTCCCACGGCGATTTTGGAGTATTTTTCCTTAGGGTTGACGCACAGCGCGACGTTCGAAGGCAACGTCCACGGCGTGGTCGTCCACGCGAGAAAATATTCGTTCTTCCTTCCTTTTACGCGGAATTTTACGTAGACGGATTTTTCCTTGACCGGCTTGTAACCCTGCGCGATTTCATGGGAAGAAAGCGCGGTGCCGCAACGCGGACAATACGGGACGATTTTATGACCTTTGTATATCAAGCCCTTATCGAAAATCCGCTTCAGCGACCACCAAACCGATTCGATATAGCCGTCGTCATAGGTTATATACGGGTCGTCCATATCCATAAAATAACCCACGCGCTCGCTCATTCGCTCCCATTCGCCCTTGTATTTCCAGACGCTTTCTTTGCATTTCTTTATAAAAGGCTCTACGCCGTAACGTTCTATATCCGACTTGCCGTCCAAGCCGAGCGTCTTTTCCACCTCGATTTCGACGGGCAATCCGTGCGTGTCCCAGCCCGCCTTTCTCAAAACGTTATAGCCCTTCATGCTCTTATAACGCGGAATTATGTCCTTTATTACGCGCGTCAAAATATGCCCTATGTGCGGTTTGCCGTTCGCCGTGGGCGGTCCGTCGTAAAAGGTGAATTCGGGCTTACCCTCGCCCCTCTCGACGGTTTTTTTGAATATGCCGTTGTCCTTCCAAAATTGCAGAATTTCTTTCTCTCTCTCGCAGAAATTCATATCGGCGGCGACTTTTTTGTACATCGTATCTCCTCCAAGTATGCGTTAAATTTTTTTTATAAAGAGGTTTTTTCCAAGCGCTCTTTCCTTTCCGAAAAGCTCTAATATTTTTATTTATTCCGTTTAATAATTCTATTTGGCGATTCTAAGTGAAACGGGCGGCGGCGCGTCCGCATAAAACGCGTTATACCCTCACGCTCATGCGGGCAATTCAAGCCGTACTCCCTATGCGGTTTCAAAAAACTAATTCGCCGCATTAATAAAATAAGGAGATCTTTTGAGAAAACAGGGGTACGGGTGAAAATTTTTCTTGGAAAAAAATTTCTTCCGCAAAGACTTTTAAGAATAAATCTCTCACGCTTTAAACTCGGCTAATTTTTGTACGGCTTTCAGAGTATTTTCGCGGCTGTTGAACGCGGTTAGGCGGAAAAAGTTTTTTCCGGTATCGCCGAAACCCGCGCCGGGCGTACCGACGACGCCGCAGGATGTTAGAAGGCGGTCGAAAAATTCCCACGATTCAAGTCCGCCGAAACACTCGAACCATATGTAAGGAGAGTTTTTACCGCCCGTATGGTACGCGCCCCGCGCGGTAAGCGCGCGGCTTATGACGTTCGCGTTGTCCATATAATAGGCTATGTTTTTTCGTATTTCGACCATTCCCGCCGGAGAAAAAACCGCCTCCGCGCCGCGTTGCACGATATAGGAAACGCCGTTGAATTTGGTCGCCTGCCGTCTGCGCCAGAGCGCGTTTAATTTAACCCCTCCGCGCGCGAGGGCTTCGGGCACGACGGTATAGCCGCATCTCACGCCCGTAAAGCCCGCCGTCTTAGAGAGTGAGCAGAATTCTATCGCGCATTCCTTAGCGCCCTCGATTTGGAATATGCTGGTCGGCAGAGCTTCGTCGGACACGAAACATTCGTATGCCGCGTCGAACAGTATCACCGCGTCGTTTTTAAGAGCGTAATCGACCCAGAGTTTTAAATCCGCCGCGTCGTACACCGCGCCCGTAGGATTGTTCGGCGAGCAAAGGTAGATTATATCCGCTTTTACGGCGGAATCCGGCAACGGCAAAAACCCGTTTTCCTTAGAGGCGCGCGCGTAAACGATTTTTCTGCCGTTCATAAGATTAGTGTCCGCGTAAACGGGATATACGGGATTTGGGATAAGCGCCGTATTGTCCGTGCCGAAAATGTCGGTTATGTTGCTTAAATCGGATTTCGCGCCGTCGCCGATAAAAATTTCGCCGATATTCAGCGCGACGTTTTTCGCGGCGTAATAGGCGGCCACCGCCTCCTTTAAAAAAGCATAGCCCTGTTCGTCGTCGTAGCCGCGGAAGGTTTCCTTTGCGCCCATCTCGCCGCCGGCCTTTTTCAGAGCCTCGACGACTGTCGGCACTAACGGCAGGGTTACGTCGCCTATCCCTAAGCGTATGATTTCTTTGTCGGGATTCGCCGCCTTATGCGCCTTAACTCTTTTGGCTATCTCCGCGAAAAGATAGTTTTCACCGAGCTTTAAATAATTTTCGTTTATTTTCATAAATACGGACTCCGTTTGTTTTTATTTTTATTTTTATTTTATCCTTATATTAATTCCGTTATAATAATATAATTATCCGAAAGTTTTCGGAAATGGGTGCGGGAAAAAGCCTCTTTTTAAAAAAGGTTTCCTACGCGTAATCCTAAACGTCTCGCAAATCTCCGCGCGCTAACTCTCGGCTTTTTTTATCGCGTTCCTCAAAAATTCGACGAATAGCGGATGGGGATTGTTCGGGCGCGATTTAAATTCTGGATGGAATTGCACTCCGATAAAAAAATCGTGACCGTCAAGCTCGACCGCCTCGACGACGTTCATATCGGGAGAAGCGCCGCACACCGTAAGTCCCGCCCGTTCGGCGCGTTCTCTGTAATCGTTGTTGAATTCGTAGCGGTGGCGGTGGCGTTCGCTTATCATTTCCTTTCCGTAGGCTCTGAACATAAGCGTATCCTGCTTAATCTTGCAGGGATAACGCCCCAGCCGCAACGTGCCGCCCATCTTTATTTTAGAGTGTTGGTCGGGCAGAAAATCTATGACGAGATTCGCGCTTTTTTCGTCGAACTCGCGGGAATTAGCGTCCGCGATTTTTAGCACGTTACGCGCGAACTCGATAACCGCTATCTGCATACCCAGGCAAAGCCCGAGATAAGGCACGTTGTTCTCTCTCGCGTATTTGCACGCCGCGATTTTGCCCTCCACACCGCGATAGCCAAAGCCGCCCGGAATTACGACGCCAGCGCACCCGCCGAGTATTTCGGCGGCGTTTTTACGTGTGATGCTCTCGCTGTCTATCCAATCGATTTCGATCCGGCGTTTTTTGGAATAGCCCGCGTGCTTCAACGCTTCGACTACTGAGAGATACGCGTCGTGCAATTTCACGTATTTTCCGATTAACGCGATTTTGACGTTTTTTTCGCTCGCGTTAACGTTATCGAGCATAGCCTCCCACGCGACGGTATCCGCGTCCTCCTCGGAGTCTAAGCTCAAAAGACGGCAAACCACCGTATCCAGCCCGTTGTTTTTCAGCATAATGGGCGCCTCGTAAAGACAAGGCAGAGTGAGATTTTCGATTACGCAATCCTTTTTGACATTACAAAAGAGCGCGATTTTTTCCTTTATTTCGTTGGGTATCGCCTCGTCGGAGCGCGCGACTATTATGTCGGGAGAAATACCCAGAGACTGCAACTCTTTGACCGAATGCTGCGTAGGTTTCGACTTATGTTCGCCCGCGAAAGCGAGATAGGGCACGAGTGTAACGTGGATAAAAAGGCAATTCCCGCGCCCGACGTCGAGCTGAATCTGACGTATCGCCTCCAAAAACGGCTGGCTCTCGATGTCGCCCGTCGTGCCGCCGATTTCGATAATCATAACGTCCGCTTGGAACGCCTCCGCGCCGCTGAATATGAATTCCTTAATTTCGTTCGTAACGTGCGGAATGACCTGTATCGTCTGCCCTAAATACTTCCCCTCTCGCTCCTTATTTATAACGTTGTAGTAAACCCTGCCGCTAGTAAGATTTGAATATTTATTTAAATCAATGTTTATAAACCGTTCGTAGTGCCCCAAATCCAAATCGGTTTCCGCGCCGTCCTCCGTGACGTAGACCTCGCCGTGCTGGTAAGGACTCATCGTGCCGGGATCAACGTTTATATAGGGATCAAGCTTTATTACGCCCACCTTAAATCCGCGCGCTTTGAGCAATAACCCGAGCGACGCCGCCGTTATACCCTTGCCTAAACCCGAAACCACGCCGCCCGTAACAAAAATGTATTTCATAATCTATATCTATCTCCTTTCATAACCGTAAATAATTATTTTAGAAGGGAATTACTCTAAATTTACCGTCCGCTTGTTTTCGGAAGGCTTTTAGGTTGAGCTTATATGCGGCGCGCGGTCTTTCTTTAACGGCGTTTTTTGCGTCCTTTCCGTATCCATTTCTTTCGCCTTTTGCGATACGATATAACGGTCTTTTTTAAACCGGAATAATTAGTGTTGCCAAATCTTTGTCACGGCGAAAATCAAGGGGGCAAAAAGCCAGCGTTTTCAACGGTTTACGCCGTCTGCCACATCATTCCCACTCGCTCTTAACGAGCGTTTCTTAAACAATCTTGTTTAGATGATGTGGTTCGCATTATTCTAATTACATCAGTTATCCATAGATTATTGGCTATCTGATTTTTTGTTGCCAAAATGTTGCCGGAGATACAGGCAACCACTGCTTATAAATATCTCTGCAACACCTCTTCTTTCGCTGTTTTCAGTTCAGTTAGCTTTACCTGTATAGCCTTAATTTCGGTTTCGACCCGTTCGATTTCCTCAACAATTTCTTGTTGACGCGAAATCGGTGGAAGTGGAATAGCTATGTTATTGATGGTTTCTAACGGTAGTTCAATCTGCCCACTTTGCCCATTCGCCATTGATTCTATTGTCTTGAATCCAATGTTAGCCAAAGCATACATTGCATATTTAGGAAGAGCTTTTACCGTATCTAAGCGGACAATAGTAATGTGGCTGTCAACAACAAAATCACCATCTAAATCAAAAAGCGTAACCCGTCCGGCAGTTCCAACACCAGTTGAGTTAATCAACAAATCTCCTTTTCGAAGATTGCGCTCATCAGCTATAAAGTCATCAGACACAAAGTGCCGTTGGGTAAAATCAAAATCGCAATAACCGCGCGCCTGCCCAGACTTAATGATTTGAATAGGTGCGTTTCCGTACTTAGCAGATTTCCCACGTTTAACCAAAACCGATAAATCACGGATACGGCTTGTTTCAAACGAGAAATACTCATTATTTTTCAAACGAGTATTAAGTTGTTCAATCGTTACGGTGTTTTCTCTAATCTGATTTTCAATGCCCTCAATCTCCGCAACTATCTGCTTTTGCACATCAAGTGGCGGGAGAGGAATAGCTAATTCTCCTAACGAATTACTAAGATTGTTAATGTTTGCTCCATTACTGCTTTGGCTAATTATCCCTCTGACTGCTGCTGATGACAAGATAGCCCATAAGTATTTCATATTAACATCATGGGTAGCCTTACGCAGGATACCCATAAAGCCTCCTGCATAGTATGGCATATCAGAATTTATATAAGCACATTTTCCGACATGTTCTTTACTTCCACTTGAAAAGCAAATGAAAATATCATCAGCACATAATTTCTTTGTTTTATTTGGTTTGAAAGAACCATCCAAATAAATTTGCTTTACTATGTCCAACGTATTTGAACTCGTTATATTATCGGCTGTTAAAATAACCGTTTCAGAAATGTCATATACTTGTTTGTCCTTTGGATATGTGACACCTTTAACGATAGAAACCAATTCGCTCAGTCTTTTCAAAGGATATAATGAATCAATATTAGTTTTTTTGTTTAGGCTTACAGTTTTATCAAACTTACTCGTTCCATAGTTAATAAACCCGCTCATTCGCCCATAAGACACATTGCGAGCCAAGCTCTCATCAACACTAACCGTATTGCCCAAAAAAGCATTGTAAATGTAGCTGTTTGCCTTTTGTGGATTCAGCAAATCCCCATTTTCATCAAACAGCTTTGTTCCATTAGGCAAGTGTTTTATCCCTTCGTGTCCGCGCCGTTCGCTAAACTCATAGCCCAAAAAATTCTTTTCCTCCTGTTTTTGCCCTGTCTTAACCAAAACAATATTCTGTGGGTATGTCAGCAGGAAATATAAAATTTTCTCTTTTTCAAGCTCAATCGCTCTGGGGTAAATATCGCCTCCAAAGGCTTTTGCACAATCCAAGTACAACTCATGCTTTTGCATAGTTTCGCTCACCTTGCCGCCGATAAAGGAAAGATAATCAGCAAAAGCAAGGTCATTGTATACATTGGCAACGAACTTAGAAAAGGCATTCTCTATTCCTAAAACCGTAACATCTTTTAAATTGGAAACAAACGTGTTGATTGCTTTTTCAATAGCAACAAAGTCATTGTCGGAGCGACGCTCTAAGAAAAGCACAACCGTATTTGTTCCGGTTTTCATAAATGTGCCAGAGCCAAGCTCAACGATTGCTTTCACTTTAAAATACTTAAAGATTATCTCTCTTGCTTTTGAATGGATACCACCGTTTGAAAGGATAGAACTGGGCAGAATTACCCCTGCCCAACCGCCGACTTTCAAAAGCTGTTTCAGACGCTCAACAAATAGGCATTCGATTTCGGAACTGTTGTCGGTAACATTATTATAAAGCTCAAAGGTTTCTTCACCGTATTTAAGCGTACTCTTAAAAGCCTCCACGGAGTATGGGGGATTAGAAATCAGTATATCAAACTGCCCGTTGTTTTTTCTATCATAGGGCTGTGTTTGCCGCAAAAGGTCACGGTATTCCTCGGTCTTTTCAAAATTATCCAAGCCGTTCGCCCAAATAATATTGGCTTCGCCATCGCCGTTGAAGAATGCACTAACCTTTGTAGTTTTTACAAGGCGATTGTCTAAATCAATGCCGTAGACGGAATCTTTCGCCCAAAGAAATTTTGTTAAGCCTTGCCACGACTGAATCGTATTTCTGACATTAGGCAAAGCCGCAGACAGATCAATTTTGCTGTCAATTACAGTTTGCATTTGATCCATGTACTCCGTTAGGAAATGTCCGCTACCACAGGCATAATCCATCACAGCAGGGAGAACATTTCGCTCTCTGCTGTCAATTTTGCCTTGCACAAACTCTTTCAACGGCAAGGAAGAGATAATAAACCGAGTAATCGGAACAGGCGTAAAGAACTGTCCTGCCTCTTGTTTCATACTGGTATTTAATAACAACTCAAAGAAATTTCCCAAGAACTCATGCTTTTGTTCATACCTAAATTTATAGGCTTGAAGTAACTCAACGATTTCACGGACAATCTTTGCGTTGAGCTTAAATGTTTTCTCGTCCAAAACTTCAACAAAGGCAAAGTTGGGGCTTTTTTTCAACCGAGCATCACGGAACATATTCATTAGGCGTTGTTTTTGTATAGCGTTATCAATGCCCTCTAACGCCTTAGTTACATCATCTTCCGAATGGTCGATTACCCGAATTTCAAGAAAACGCCACATACCATCTTTATAGAGGTCATTAAGGCGCATTTGCAAACTTTCATCGGTATCTGTTTCCAACCATTGAAATTCAAGCTCATCATTGGGATTCTTGTTTTCGTCAATAATTTTGCACACAAACAAATTCAACAGTTTATTGAAGGCGTTGGGCTTGTCTGAAATAGCGTTGTGGCGTAAAATCTCCATGATTTGATTATAGATTTTCCCGCTATCTTCTTCTTTGAGATTTTTAAGCATTCCGTATGTCAGGGCTTTCGGCTTAATGTCATACAGCGTAGCATATTCCTCAAAGATACCATTGTCTTTGAAATTCTTGTTCCAATAATCATGAATATCCTTTGCGCTTGATAAATCGTGCCAAGATTCCTCGACCAAGATAATGTTGTTTCGGTATTCAATCTTTTTCTTATCAAGCCGCGAAGCATACACACAGAGAAATTTTGCGGCTCTATCCTGCTGATAATATGAGAAAATCTGCCCACCATCTTTAAGTGTCTTGGCAGACTCTTTTTCAAACTCACTCCCCCAAGTTTTGCACTCAATCATCAAAAAAGGAGAATCATCATTTTCGCTATATACGAGAATATCTAATTTCCCTTTAAGGTTACGCCCCAAAGGATACTTCTTTTCAAGCTCAAGCCGTTCGGGATGATAACCTTTTGTAAGCAAGCGGTCAACACACTCAAGCACAACAAAATTTTCCGGATTTTCAAAATTACTGGTCGTTAAATCTCCCAACCGGATACGCTTGTCTTGCTGAACGCTTTGATGAGCGTATTCGATTTTTTGCTCATTGAAGTCAACGAAAAGGGGATAGTTATTATAGGCGGCGTAGCGTTTCACAAATACACCGCTTGTGCCGTCTTGCGGAGCAAAGCCCAATTCGACAATCAGCTTTTTTACATAGTCGATGTTCATTTTGACTTTGCTCCTTTCTTTCCGTTGGAATTGGCGGCAAGGTAAGCGTTGATGTCTGAGAGCTTAATTCTGTATATGCGCCCGACCAGTGAAGCAACGAGTTTGTCACTCTTTATCCACTTTAACACGGTTTTATCTGAAACCTTTAAATAAGTCGCGGCTTTGGCAACAGTTAAAATCTCATCGTTCATCGGGCATACCACCTCCATTTTCACATTAACTATTGTACCACAGGTGCGGAGAGGTGTCAAGAAGATTTTAAATAAATTTAAAGGGTTTTAACGGAATCCAGAGGAATTTAAACACCTTTTAAACGACCTAAAATCATTGAATCGTTGACGCTATCTACCCCTGTCGTACCCTCTTGACCTCGCAGGGCGTTTTTGTTCCTGTTGTATGGTTCTTGCCTGTTCCAAAAGACCGTTAATTTGTTCGCTGCCGAACACCTTGCGTAACAAGGCATAATCTCTGTTCTCTGCCCTCAACCGGGTGTTTTCAGCCGATAATTTTTCGTTGCTGTTGCTCAAACGCTCATTGTCCTTGTATAGCCTGCCGTTGGTTTGATTTAACCTCTGATAATCATCAACTGCCGCGAAATATCGCACCAAAGTAGACTTAATCAGAGATTTCAGCTTTTTTACCAAAGGCATTGCAAACTTGGTTCTATAATTTTTGGCAGACATAAGCGTGGGCGGTTCTGCCAACTGATATTCCGGCTCGTGATATATCTTCTGTGATATGCTTTCAATAGATTCCTCCGCTTTGTCTAAATTCGCAATCCGCTTTGCAACTGTATTAAACTCCAATTTCTTATCGTGAAGTTTATCTTCCAGTTCCGCGATTTCCTCCGCACGCATTTCCTTTTCATAATTCAAAACGGATAGATGTTTTTTGTGAGTGCCTTTCTGCTCCCATTCAATGCCATGCCGCTCCATCGCGGCGGCAAGCTGTTCTTTTTCGGATTCTACCCATTGATTCCACTCTGTTTCCTGTCTGCTCCCGCCGGTAAAGCCTTGCGCCGCCAAAGCCTGTTTAAGCGATACCCTTGTATCCAAGCCGCGCTTACTGCCTGTTGTGAACGGCACAAAATCAATGTGCAAATGGGGCGTTGCCTCATCCATGTGTAGGTGCGCCGAGAATACGCGCATATTGGGATTGCGTGATTGAAAAGACTGAATATATTCGTCAAGCACCTTTACGGCAAGTTCGCCGTTTTCGGTCTGGGCGTTCATATCGTCCTTGTTCCCGATTTGCAAAATGATTTCGTGGAATGGCTTTTCCTGTTTGCCGGAACGGATTTTTTCGTAATAATCGTCAATCACTCTATCGTTACGGGTCTGCTTGTCATTGTAACGGCTGATTGCGCCATCAAACATTTCATGATAGACTTGCCGTATATTTTCGTTGCAGTAGGAACGGTTTAAGCCGGAACGCTCCGGGTCTGTATTGGCGGCGTGGAATTGGCGGCTGTTGTGATTAACCGAGCCTTTCCCCACCATAACGCTGATTGTCCGTTGCATAGGATTTCGTCCTCCTTTCTTTTTCGGGTGGTATATCCGGCGTAAGCCGGGGTTTTGTTACTTTTGTCAAAAGTAAAGCAAAAGCACTTTTGACACTCCGTATCAAAAGCGCATTGCGCCCTACGGGGTGGAAAGGGGCTTTGCCCCGCCGTCTGCGGACGCCTCCCCAATGCTCATTGCCCTTTGAAAAGGGCAGCCGCATGGCTTGCCTAAACTTTGTTTCACTCGCCGTTAGGCAGAAGGAAAAGCGTTGCTTTCCCTCTGGCGGCAAGTGTTGTCCGTGGCAAAAAGTAAAGGTGTTCGGGTTGTATTTCCCTGCGGGAAATCTCCACCCGCAAGTATATGCCCCCTTGACTTTTTCCCCGCTCCCTGCGTGACGGTCGTGACGATGGTGACGGTGATTTGAATACCGCCCCCCGCTCCCATAAAGACCGACACGACCGTCACCATCGTCACGCCGTTTCCCCATCAAGAACGAGCTTGATAACTCTTCCGCCGTGAGTGCGGTCATTTTCGTAACGAACACCATACTCATTTTGCAACCGTCCGGCATTGACATTTAGCCGTTTCGTTAGGACATTCGGCGGTATATCCAAGCCAAGTGTTCCTACAAGCTCTGTCGGCGTTCCGCTCCAATTCGGATTTTCTGCCGTAACAATTGCCGCCACGGTTTCGATAACAGGGTCAGGCGGTTCTTTCCAAAGCTCCGTTTCCGCTTTTTCAAGCCGCCATATTAGCCGCTCCATATCTCTTGTTAGATACAGCCGTTGGTCTTGCTGGTCGCGGCCGGAAATATCAAGTGTCGCGCTGTTGCTTGTCCGCTTTTCTTTCTGCAAGAGCCACGCCCCATCAGCCGCGCCGAGCAAGCCGTTTGTGCCGGAAATCATATCAAATTTATCGTCCGATTGTTGCTTGCGCGTGTGACGGACAAGCAACAGGCAAATGCCGTAGCTGTCCGTTGCCTGTTTTAGCCTTGTGATAATTTCATAGTCATTGGCATAGCTGAATTTATCGCCGCCGACCTCACGGACTTTTTGCAGGGTGTCAATGATAATCAGCCGTGTGTCGGGGTATTTCGCTATGAACCCTTGTAGCTGTTTATCAAGACCGTTTCCAAGCTGGCTGGCTGAAATGGCAAAGTGCAGATTTTCCGCACTGTCCGTTCCGAACATACGAAACAGCCGCTCCTGCAATCGTCTGTAATCATCTTCAAGGGCAAGATACAGCACCGCACCCTTTCTGACGGGGTAATCCCACAGCGGTAGTCCTGTGCTGATATGATAGGCGAGTTGTGCCATGAAAAAGCTCTTGCCCAATTTCGGCGCACCGACAAAGAGATAAGTGCCGGGGTAGAGCAAGCCGTCAATCAGCGGCGGCTTGCTCCGATAAACCGTATCGTAGAGTTCGCTCATGGATACCGTCCGCAAATAGGACGGGTCCATTGTGCGGAGCATTTCCCTCTGCCATTCGTCAAAATAATCGTTGCTTTTTTCGGCATTGTCGGTTATACTATTGTTATCAGCAAATGACTGTTCCTCGTCTGCGCCAACAGACGAAACCGGGGCAGTCGTTTTTCCTTTATCGGTCATGTGCTTTCCTCCTTTAATCCGCCCATTGTCGCGGTAATCAATCCAATCATATCCATCAAATCACCGTCAAGCTGTGCGCCGGATTCAATGCGTTGCAGTTCGTCAAGAACGGCGGCAAGCTGATTGCGGAGAGCTTTGTAAACACGCGGATTGCCCTGCACGACCACATCACGGCATTGAACGCGCCGAATGATATACTCTTGCTTTGTTAGCCCGGATAACGCCACACGGCGGTTGAGGTCATCATTTTCCTCCGGGGATATGCGAAATGCTATGGTGTGACTGCGCCATCTGCCCTTGGTGTCTAATGTTTTTATCGACATAATCAAAACCCTCCCTCTGTTCGTTCCATATCCAAGCGGTCAGCCATTTCCGTCTGCCGGGACGGGAACAAATGCGCGTAATTATAGGTGATGTCAATGCTTTCATGCCCCACACGGTCAGCAATGGCAATCGCTGAAAAGCCTCGGTCAATCAACAAGGAAATGTGCGAATGTCTTAAATCATGGATTCTGATACGCTTTACGCCCGATTGTTTAGCCCCTCTGTCCATTTCGTGGTGAAGATAATGCTTTGTGATTGTGAAAAGCCTGTCATTTGGCTCAATGCCATACAGCGTTTTCATATACTCTTGCATTTCCTCACACAGAAAGCGCGGCATTTTGATAACACGGTTGCTTTTAGGTGTTTTCGGTGTCGTAACAACATCTCTGCCTTTTAGCCGTTGATAGGATTTTGAAATAGATAGCATTCGCTTTTCAAAATCGAAGTCAGCGGGTGTGAGCGCCAATAGTTCTCCCTCGCGGATACCGCACCAGTACAGCACCTCAAAGGCATAGAATGACACAGGCTTGTCCATCATAGCATCCGCGAATTTCAAATACTCGCCCTTTGTCCAAAAGAGCATTTCTTTACTTTTGGCTTTACCCATATTCCCGACCTTTGCGGCGGGATTCAACATCAGACCGTAATACTTGACCGCATGATTGAAAATACAACTTAGTTGATTGTGCAAGGTTTTGAGATACACAGGCGAATAGGGTTTGCCGTTGGCGTCCTTGAAATTTATCATCTCGTTCTGCCAAGCGATAATCTCTTTCGGCTGAATTTCGCTCATTTGCCGCTTGCCGAAGTAGGGCAATAACTTTGTGCGGATAATGTGCTCCTTGGTTTCCCATGTGTTTTCCTTAATACGGCTTTGCATGTCCGCCGTATAAGTTTCTACGAAACTTTCAAAGGTCATATCTAAATCAGCCGTTGCCTTTTGAAGCTGCTCCCGCTCCCATGCCAGCGCATCCCGCTTTGTCGTAAAGCCGCGCTTACTGCTTTGTTTGCGTTCCCCCTTCCAATCGGTGTAACGATAAATGACACGCCATGTGTTTGTGCCAGATTCCTTGTAAACCGCCATTTCTATCCCTTCCTTTCCTTGTTTTCGGATTCGCCGTAGCAAACCCTTTCCAAAAAATACTTCTTACTGACCCTGCCCGCAACGGTCATATAGCCTTTGTCTTTGAGCGTTGCGTTGAGGTTTTTGATTACCTTGTAAGCGTATGATTTCGATACGCCTAACTCTCTGGCAACATCATCGACCCTCATAAAACTGTTACTCATGCTTTTTTCTTTCCTTTCTGATTTTTTGATAAAATAGTTTTTTAGTGTCGGAATACTTTCTTGCCGCCTTCCGATTCGCCCGGGCGGACACGCCATTACCGTGACGCGCGACGGTTATTCAGTTGCCTGAACTTAACTGTTTTTATTTAAGTTCTTTCTTATTATACTAACTATTTACCGTTAAGTCAAGCCCTTTTCGCAAAAATCTTAACTTTTTTTATTTAAGTTTCTCTTGACTATCTTAACTCTATATGCTATACTGTTTATGTTGGAGTATTTTTAAGGAGCGTGGGCGGTATGGCTATCGGTGAAAGAATCAGATTTATCCGCAATCTGCGGGGCGTGACACAGAAGTATTTGGGTATGGCAATCGGCTTTACCGAAAAGACCTCTGATGTCCGCATGGCGCAATACGAATCAGGGAGCAGAACACCAAAGGAAAAGATGATTGCCGACCTTGCGGGTGTGCTTGGCGTATGTCCGCAAGCCCTCACCATTCCCGATATTGAAAGCTACACAGGCTTGGCGCATACGCTGTTTGCCCTTGAAGATTTATATGGGTTCAAGATAAACAGCATTGACGGTGAACTTTGCATAACGCTTGATAAATCCAAAGGTGCATCATATCTCTCCATGTTCGATATGTTCAGCGCATGGCACAGCGAATCTGAAAAGCTCAAAAGCGGCGAAATCACAGTGGACGAATACAACGCATGGCGTTATAACTATCCAAAAGGCGAAGTCGAGCGGACAAAAGCCGTCCTTGATAAAATACGAGCCGAAAAAGAAAATCCATCTGACGAATAACCTCCAATCACACAACAAAAAAGAGCCAACTGACACTTAAAATCAGTTAGCTCTTTTATATGGACGTTGTAATTAGTGTTGCCAAATCGTTGCCACGGCGAAAATCAAGAGGTCAAAAAGCCAGTGTTTTCAACGGTTTGAGCCATCCGCCACATCATTCCCACTCGACGGTACCCGGCGGTTTGCTTGTTATATCGAACACGACGCGGTTTACGCCTTTTACTTCGTTGACGATTCTCGACGAAATTTTCTTCAAAACTCCGTGCGGTATCGGCGTATAGCCGCAGGTCATAAAATCGCTCGTCGTTACCGCTCTTACGGCTATTAAGTTGTCGTAGCTTCTCTCGTCGCCCATAACGCCCACGGTTTTCACGCCCGTGAACACGGCGAAATATTGGCTGGCGTTAAGCCTTGATTTTTTTATTTCGGAGCATACTATGTCGTCCGCATACCGCAGAATCTCCAATTTTTCCCTTGTAATTTCGCCTATGATTCTTATGGCGAGACCCGGTCCCGGAAAGGGCTGCCTGTTGACGAGAAAATCTTTTAAGCCCATTCTCGCGCCTATCTCTCTGACCTCGTTTTTGAACAGTCCCGAAAGCGGCTCGATAACCGAACGGAAAGACATATCCTTGGGCAATCCGCCCACGTTGTGATGACTTTTTATAGTAGCGGCATGCTCGCTTCCGGACTCTATTACGTCGGGATAGATCGTGCCCTGCGCCAAAAAACTCACGTCGCCTAACTTTTTCGCCTCGTCCTCAAATACTTTTATAAATTCCGCGCCGATAATTTTACGCTTTTTTTCCGGCTCGGAAACGCCAGCGAGTTTAGTCAAAAACCGCTCCTCCGCGTTGACCCTTATGAATTGCAAATCCATAGAGGAAAAGACGCGCTCTATTCGGTCGCCCTCGTTCAGACGCATAAAGCCGTGATCCACAAATATGCAAATCAGTTGCTTGCCGACGGCTTTGGCGAGTATCGCGGCGCAAACCGACGAGTCCACGCCGCCCGAAAGCGCGAGAATTATGCGCTCTCCTCCCACCTTTTCTCTGATCGCCGCTATTTGTCTTTCTACGTAGTCGTCTATGTCGTAATCGCCCGTCGCGCCGCATATCCCGTATAGAAAATTGCGTATGATACGTATGCCGCTCTCGGTAAGCTCGACTTCGGGGTGAAACTGGATTCCGAACAGCTTTCTTTTTTCGTCGGCGCAAGCCGCGTATTCCGTGTTCGCCGTGCTCGCCGTACCCGTAAAGCCATCGGGCAATTTCGTCACCTTGTCGGTATGACTCATAAGCGTCTTCGTTTTAATTTTCATACCCTTAAAGAGGGAATTTTCCGTGTCCAACGTCGTCGCCGTTACGCCGTACTCGCTCTTTTTCGCGCCCTCGACACGCCCGCCCAAAGTGTGACACATAAGCTGCATGCCGTAGCATATGCCGAGAACGGGTATTCCCAAACGGAAAATTTCAGGGTCTATCGCGAGAGCGTTTTCCTTGTAAACGCTCTTAGGTCCGCCCGTCAAAATTATTCCGACGGGCGCGGCTTCTCTCACCTTTCCGGCGGAGATTCCGCCGCTCCTTATCTCGGAATAAACGCGGCATTCCCTGACCGAGCGGGCGATAAGCTCCTTGTATTGTCCGCCGAAATCGAGAACGAGAACGGTTTGACTCATAAAACACCTCCGCATAAAATGCAGGCAATAAATTTATGTTTTTTATTTTATAGTCGTTTCTAATTAATTAGAATTGCGATTACTTACAATTCTTTTATATAAATCGTCAAATATTTTTACAGTCTTTTCATCTTCACTTATATTCGGCATATAACCGTCGATTTCCTCGTACGCGATGTTTGCGAACTTTTCAAAAAAGCGTTTACCGCGATAGATAACATCGTTTTCGGGGACATAAATATTGCCCTTCATTTTCTTATTGGTGAAATAAAACAATACGGGTTTCACAACGGCATCTTTGCCGAACCCGCGAACAAGATAGGCGTAAGTTTTTAGTAATTTACGATTAATGTCCACAAATTTGCCGGTATCGTGGTCATCGTTATATTTCACTTCAACATAATAATATATCCCGCTCTCTTTTTCGCGGAAGAAAATGTCTATATCGTGCTTAAATATAACGGTGGGCAAGTCGTCGTTATTCTCATTCATTGATATTAGCTCGACAAGCTCGTTATACGCTTTCGTCAGGTCTTGTTCACAGCGGTTATTTAGTTGGCAATCGGTTATGTAATTATCAATAAGCGTCTCACTGTTTCGCGTAAGATGAAAGGAATTATTTTTAATGCCTGAATATTTTTTGACAATTTCCAATTTTGTGTTTTGAGAGAGTATTTCATGCATTGCTTTTTCAATAAAGCTACCAATTGAATATTCATAGATTGAAGTAAACCGCTAAACAAGCGATAGCGGTACGGAATAAAATGCACTTTAACGTCGTGTTTCTTTTGCAAATGCCGAATTTTGCGCTCTTGCAACGAATTTTCAATCAACGTGCGTTATTGAATCCGTCAATATTTTTTGTATACCAGACATCGTACTTTACCTCTGAAATATATTTTTGCCTTATATTATCAATTGAAACGAACTCGTTATTCCGCCTAACCTCCCAATAATCCCAACCGTTTAATCTATTTGCGGTTGAATTTTTAACCCTTGCGATAGCGGTATGAATATCAAGCGGTTCGCTGTCCTGACGAATTATTTTTCCGTTTTCCGTTAAAAAGAAATACGGTTTTGAGTTATAGAATAATTTTTCCCCGACCTTAAAATATCCTGCTTGTATCATTTCTTCGAAACTCACACGCGGCGGCTTGCTGTCGAAAATTGCTTTTTCAATATCGCCGATGCATTCCTTTACCGCATCAAGCCTTTTTTGTCCGAATTCGCAGTATTGCCTGTTGTTCTCGATCATTATATATTTTCTTCCCATCCGTTTCGCGACGGTTCCGGTCGTCATAGTTCCGCCAAACGGGTCTAAAACAATATCGCCGAGCTTAGAGTTTAACGCGATAATTCTATATAAAATACTCTCGGGTTTTTGAGTGGAGTGCAATTTTACGCCGTTTTCGTCTTTTAACCGCTCCTCGCCTTGACAAACGCCGATTCGCCAAACCGAACCTAATTGCTTGCGGATTCCCGCATTGAAATCCTTTTCAAAAACGGTATCTTTATTTAATTCCTTTGCCGTTTTATAATTAAACGTATATCGCGCCGATTTGCCTTTTGTAGCCCATATCATCGTTTCGTGAGCGTTATTTATCCGCGTTCCCTTAAAGTTCGGCGTCGGGTTCGTCTTCCACCAAATAACGTCGTTTATAAACCACAAATTCAAATCCTGCATGATGGCGCCGATAGTATAAACACATTGCATCCCGCCGATAACCCATATCGAACCGTTTGGTTTTAATACTTTTACGCAAGCGTTAAGCCAACTTTTTGTGAAGCTTTTATAATCTTCAAGCGAACTGAATTGATTATCCCATTCATCGGCGCAACCATCGTATTCAGATCCGCTCGGACGGTTAAGAACGCCGTCGACTCTCATCCAATAGGGCGGATCCGCAAAAATTAAATCTATACTTTCGGCCGGTAATTTATTCAATTCCTCAACGCATTCACCGTTTATTATCACATTTGTTTTCATTATTATGCCCATCCTTTTGCTGCGCAAATCCCTGTTTAAAAAATCAGTGTAGGAACCAACCGCTTAGACGACCGTCTCGTCTATATTTCGACCACGCCCTCGTAAACCAGCTTCGCGTCGCCCGTCATAACCACTCCGCCGTCGCCGTAGTTTACGGTCAGCTCGCCGCCCAAGAGCTTAACGGTTATATCCGCGTTCTTTTCGCAAAAGCCGTTCAAAACCGCCGCCGCCGCCGCCGCGCACGCGCCCGTGCCGCATGCCAGAGTCTCGCCGCTGCCCCTCTCCCAGACGCGCATAGCTATGCCGTTGGAGTTTATTATCTTGACGAATTCCGTGTTGACCCGCTCGGGAAAAAGCTCGTGATTCTCGAAAAGCGGTCCTAATTTTTGCAAATCGAGGACGTCTATATCGTCGCAAAATACGATGCAATGAGGATTGCCCATAGACACGCAGGTTATATCGTAGTCCGCGCCGCCGATCGTCACTCTCTCGTTTATCACGCTGTCTTTACCGAACGCGACGGGAATTTCCTTCGCCGCCGTTATCGCCCTGCCCATATCGACGCTAACGCGCGAAACCTTGCCGCTTTTGGTGAACAGTTTGAGCTTTTTTATTCCGCTTAACGTCTCTATCCTCATCTCCGTCTTTTTGACTATATCCTTGTCGTAGAGATACTTGGCGACGCATCTTATCGCGTTGCCGCACATTTTGCCCTCCGAACCGTCAAGATTGAACATTCTCATCTTCGCGTCCGCAACGTCCGACGGGCAAATCAGAACTATACCGTCGCCGCCTATACCGAAATGTCTGTCGGCAAGATACGCGGAAAGAGATTCGGGGCTGTTGATTGCGTTTTCAAAGCAATTGATGTATATATAATCGTTACCCGCGCCGTGCATTTTCGTGAATTTCAGCTTCATCTTGTCTTTCCTCATATTGTTTATGTCCACAAGCTCCGTGTTGCTCTCGCTGAACCGCCCGAGCAGACATTCCGCGAGCGCGTTCGCCGTGTCTATCGACGTAAGACACGGAATCTTGTTCATAGTCGCGAGACGGCGGATTTTCACGCTATCGCGGGCGGGATCTCTGCCTTTGGCGGATGTGGATATGATGTAATCTATCTTGCCGCTTTTTATGAGCGTTCGGGTGTTATCCGTCGGATCCTCGTGGATTTTTTTGACGACGGCGACGTTTATCGCCGCTTTTTTTAAAATCTCAGCCGTACCCTCCGTAGCGTAGATCTTAAACTTCTGATCGGCAAATTTCTTGGCTATCGCCGCGATTTCTCCTTTATCCTGATTACGCACGCTTATGAACACGCCGCCGCTCTTTTTGAGCCTGTATCCCGCCGCGAGAAGCCCTTTATAGAGAGCCTCCTGCAGATTCTTGCCGATGCCCAAAACCTCGCCCGTTGATTTCATTTCCGCGCCGAGCATGGTGTCCACGTCGGTCAGCTTCTCAAAAGAAAAAACGGGAACCTTTACCGCCGTGTACGGCATATCGCGCCATATGCCCGTGCCGTAAGGGAGGTCTTTCAACTTCGCGCCGAGCGAAACCTTGGTCGCGATTTCGCATATAGGAACCATCGTAACCTTGCTGAGATAAGGTACGGTGCGCGAAGCGCGAGGATTGACCTCTATGACGTAGAGATCGCCGTTTTTTATGATGTATTGTATATTGACTATGCCCCTAACGTTCAACCCGCGGCAGAGCTTATACGAGGTCTCTACGATTTTTTCGTACATATCGTCTGTGATGTTTTGCGGCGGGTATACGGCTATGCTGTCGCCCGAGTGTATGCCCGCGCGCTCGACGTGCTCCATAATGCCGGGAATGAATATATCCTCGCCGTCGAATATAGCGTCGATTTCAGTCTCGTTTCCGCTGATATACTTGTCCACAAGAATGGGATTCGTAATGTTGTACTCCAAAATTATGCGCATAAATTCCTCGACATCCGCGTCGGAAAACGCCACAATCATATTCTGTCCGCCAAGGACGTAGGACGGTCTTATAAGTACGGGATAGCCCAGCCCGTTCGCGGCGTTCAAAGCCTCCTCCCGAGTCAAAACCGTGCGACCCAACGGACGCTTAACGTCGATTTTTTCCAAAAGCTCGTCGAAGCGCTTTCTGTCCTCCGCCATATCTATGCTGTCCGCGCCGGTGCCGATTATTTTCACGCCGTGCTTGCTGAGCGCGTCCGTCAGCTTTATCGCGGTCTGCCCGCCGAAAGCCACGACTGCGCCTACGGGCTTTTCCGCGTCGATTATGTGCAGTACGTCCTCGGCTGTCAAAGGCTCGAAATACAGTCTGTCGGATGTGTCGAAGTCCGTCGAAACGGTCTCGGGATTGTTGTTGACGATGACTACGTTATATCCCAGTTTTTTCAGGGTGCGAACGCAATGCACGCTGGCGTAATCGAACTCTATACCCTGTCCTATCCTTATACAGCCGCTACCGAGAACGACGATCGTTTCCTTTTTGCCGCGCTGAATGTATTCCGCCGCCTCGTTCTCGCCGCCGCTCTCGGGCGTGTTGAACGCGGAATAAAAATACGGCGTATCCGCAAAAAATTCACAAGCGCAGGTGTCTACCATCTTGTAATCGGGCTTTAAGGAGTAAGGTATGTCGTTCCCGCTGATTTTTTTTAGAGTCTTGTCCGTAAAGCCGTATTTCTTGCCGCGCGCATACTCCTCGTAGGAGATTTTTTTATTTTCTATAGATTTGGCGAAGTCCGCTATATTCTTGATTTTATACAAAAACCATCTGTCTATTTTAGATTTTTCAAAAATTTCGTCTGCGCCGAGTCCGCGGTAAAGCGCCTCGTAAACAGCGAAAATCCGCTCGTCCGTCGCCTTTTCGATATGATAAAACAAAAATTTGTCATCCGCCTCTCTGAACTTCTTATATTCCAAGAAATCAACGGGTAGCTCCGCGCCTCTGACCGCCTTTAAAAGCGCCGCCTCAAAGCAGTCGCCGATAGACATAACCTCCCCCGTAGCCTTCATCTGCGTGCCAAGCTCGCGTTTCGCGTATACGAATTTGTCGAAAGGCCATTTGGGAAACTTGACTACGGCGTAATCGAGCGCGGGTTCGAACGACGCGAATGTTTTGCCCGTTACGGCGTTCGTTATCTCGTCAAGATTATAGCCGACGGCGATTTTCGTCGCGACCTTGGCTATCGGATAGCCTGTCGCCTTGCTGGCGAGCGCGGAGGAACGCGATACCCTTGGGTTGACCTCTATGACCGCGTACCCGAAGCTGTCCGGATCAAGCGCGAACTGCACGTTGCAGCCGCCTTTCATATCCAAGGCGTTTACAATGTCGAAGGCCGCCTTTCTAAGCATCTGATATTCCTTGTCCGCAAGCGTCATCGTCGGCGCGACGACAATGCTATCGCCCGTATGTATACCCACGGGGTCAAAATTTTCCATAGCGCACACGGAAATAGTATTGCCGTTGTTGTCGCGTATAATTTCGTATTCGATTTCTTTCCAGCCCGAAACGCATTTTTCAACGAGGATTTGACTTATCGGCGACATTTCCAGACCGTTCGCGGAAATCTCCCGCATTTTGACCTCGTCCGAAGCGATGCCGCCGCCGCTACCGCCCAATGTGAACGCGGGACGCACTATGACGGGATAGCCCAGCTCCGCCGCCACGCGGAGAGCGTCGCCCGCCGTCGTCACGACCTCGGACGGAATACACGGCTGATTTATGCTCTCCATTAAGTCCTTAAAAAGCTGTCTGTCCTCCGCTTTGTCGATGGTTTCCGGTCCCGCGCCGAGCAGTCGTATCTTATGCTTCCTCAAAAAGCCCTCGCGGGCAAGCCGCATGCAAAGAGTCAATCCCGTCTGCCCTCCGAAGCCTGACAAAATACTGTCCGGCTTTTCCTTTTCAATGATTCTCTTGACGGTTTCGAGCGTCAGCGGCTCGATATAAATCCTGTCCGCCATCGCGTTGTCCGTCATAATCGTCGCGGGATTGGAGTTTACGAGTACGACCTCTATGCCGTCTTCCTTTAAGGCCCTAAGCGCCTGCGTACCCGAATAGTCGAACTCGGCCGCCTGACCTATGACTATAGCCCCAGAGCCTATCAATAAAACCTTTCTAATCTCAGTATTTAAGGGCATTTCTATGCCTCCGAAAGAAATAATATATATCTTTTTGTTTTTTTTTGAGGGGACGGGTTTTTTTGAGGCTTGTGCGGTAAAAACCTTTAACAAACGAAAGATTTTCCCCTCGCCCTTTTCCAAAAACCTCGGCTTTTATTATGTAAACGCGTAAACATCGAAAAATTCCGGCGTTTTTATGATCTAAACGGGTATTAAGCGTCGAATCCGCGCTTTTTGCCGGACCTTTGCCGGATAGAACTCATAAGGACGCGCCGCGCTTACACGGCGTGAGTGCGGCAAAAATAAGGCGGAGGAGATTTGCGGCTTTTTATATTTTTTATGTATTTTACGGCTATTAAACATCGCCGTCTTTCACGGCGGCGTCCTCGTTAATTCTTTCGCCGTCGGCTATTGCCCGTACCGCCTTTTATCTCCCGTCTATAAGCCTTATAAAATCGTCGAAAAGATATTCGGTATCGACGGGTCCGCCGGCGGCTTCCGGATGAAACTGCACGGAAAAACCCTTGAATTTTTTGTAAACCAAGCCCTCGTTCGTGCCGTCGTTGACGTTTATAAACAACTCGTCCGCAAGCCTCTCATCCACGCTCTCTCGAACGACGGCGTAGCCGTGATTCTGACTGCTTATATACACGCGCCCGTCCGAGAGATTTTTTACGGGTTGGTTCGCGCCTCTGTGTCCGTATTTCAGCTTTGCGGTGAGAAAACCGTTCGCGAGCGCCAAAAGCTGATGTCCTAAGCAAATTCCGAAAATCGGAATACCAGTTCTTATCAGCTCGCTTATCTCGTTTACAATCCCGACATTTTCCGCAGGGTCGCCCGGTCCGTTCGACAGCATAATTCCGTCGGGCTTAACCGCGGCGATTTCCCTCGCGGTCGCGTTATGCGGCACGACCGCTACTCTTTTTACACGCTTTAAGAGATTACGCTTTATGTTCTCCTTCGCGCCGAAATCCATAAGCGCGACGGTATAATTCCTAACGTCCTTTTCATCGCCGAGAAATTCCTCCGTCCTTCGGGACGACACGCTTTTCACGGCGTCGATAATTTTATACGCTTTGATTTTTTCAAAATCCACGCGGCTTAGGTTGTCGGTCAGCATCGCGTTCATAACGCCGCGCTCCCTTATAATTTTGACGAGCGAGCGCGTGTCTATACCGCAAAACGCGGGCACGCCGTTCGCCGCAAGCATGCCGGTCAAGCGACCGCGGCTACGAAAGTTGGACGGCATGTCCGTAAAGCTTCTCGCGATATAAGCGGACGCCGCGATTTTCCCGCCCTCGAAATCCTCGGGGATAACGCCGCAATTTCCTATAAGCGGGAAGCTCTGAACTATCATTTGCCCGTAATAGCTTTTGTCGGTCAGCGTTTCGATATACCCCGTCATAGCCGTGGTAAAAACGATTTCCGCAATGACGTCGTTAGACGCTCCTCCGTCCAAAAAACCGCCCTGAAAAATCTTTCCGTTTTCTAAAACTAAATAACCCTTGCGCATTGTAAAAATCCTTTATACTTTATCTTTTTTCATATGTGCTTCCGCGCCGTCAAATTTTTTTATTTTTCTATGCCCGAGCATTTTTCCTTAGCTTCCAATATTTCCTTGTCGCAACGGTCTATATCCACGTTGTATTTGCCCGTGAAACAGCCCGAGCAAAAGCCCAGTCTGCAATCGGAGCAGGCGGCTTTCATTCCCTCCAGGCTAATATAAGCAAGGCTGTCAACGCCGATTTTTTCGGCTATTTCCTCGACGCTTAGATTGTTCGCGATTAGGTTTTCGGCTTTGTCGATATCCGTACCGAAATAACAGCCGTATTTAAACGGAGGCGAGGATATGCGCATATGCACCTCCTTAGCCCCCGAATCCTTCAACGCCTTGACTGTTTTCGCCGACGTCGTGCCGCGGACTATGCTGTCCTCTATAAGCACGATACGCTTGTTTTGGATATTGAATTTAAGAGGATTGAGTTTGACTCTGACCGCGCTCTCGCGCTCTATCTGCGAGGGATATATAAAGCTTCTGCCCACGTAGCGGTTTTTGACGAACGCGCTGACAAGCGGCAGACCGCTGCCGTAGGCGTAGCCCGCCGCGCAATCCAAACCGCTGTCGGGAACGCCCGCCACGCAATCCGCATCCGCAGGATATTCTTTCGCTAAACGCGCGCCCATATCAAAACGCGCCTTGTATACGCTCTGCCCGTCTATCACCGAATCGGGACGCGCGAAATAGACGTACTCAAATATGCAAAAGCCACTACGCCCGGGCTCCGCGAATCTCTCCGCGCCCGTAATTTTCCCGTTTTCCGCGACGACGATTTCGCCCGGCTCAACGTCGCGGAGAAAATTAAAGCCGCAACTGTCGAGCGCGACGCTCTCCGACGCCGCCATAATGCCGTAAGCGTTTTGCCCTATACAGAGCGGGCGGAAACCGAATCCGTCGCGCACAAGGATTAATTTCCCCGTGCTCGTCATAATAATCAGTGAAAAAGCGCCTCGGATCTGCTTGACGGCTTCCTTGACGCCCTTTGGCTCGTCGTTATCGTTTTTGACGATATGGTAGGCTATCAGAGAGGATATTACCTCCGAGTCGCTCGTCGCGGCAAAATCCACGCCGAGATTTTTCAGCTTTTCCTTAATTTCTTTAGCGTTGACGATATTGCCGTTGTGGGCGGTCGCGATTCTGCCCGTCAGATATTCCGTGACGAAAGGCTGTACGTTGTCCAGCGTATTGTTGCCCGTAGTGGAATATCGGGTATGCCCGATAGCCAACCTTCCCTTCGGCATATTTTTCAGCGCGTCGCCCGTGAAAACCTCACTTACCAGCCCTCTTTTTTTGCAATTCGTTATGCGCCGCTCGCTCAATACGGCTATACCCGCACCCTCCTGCCCTCTGTGTTGCAACGCGAGCAAGGCGTTATAAACCAATCCCGCCGTCTCCTCGACGTTAATACAAACGCCTGCTACGGCGCACTCTTCATGCAGCTTATCCGTCATAAAACAGGATATCCTCCGAATGATTTAAATCGATTTAGCTTGTTTACGCGGTATTCATTATCGCGCCCGACCGCCTGCGCGGTATCTCCTTATAAAAGCGGACGCAATGCCCGCCCTATAAAAATGAAAGTTTTTTGGAAAGGGGCGCGAGTGGGGAAATCTTTTGTGAACGAAAGAGTTTTCCACCCGTATAAATTCTAAAAAACAAGCCGCATCCCTAATACATAAGCACAAAATCCTCGCGCGCCTGTCCGACGGACACATATTTTATACCCGTGCCGAGCGTTTTTTCGGCGTACTCGATATATTTCAAAGCGTTCGCGGGCAAATCGCTTTTTTTGCGGCATTTTGATATGTCGCGTTTAAAGCCGTCCATATATTCGATAACGGGCTTTGCGCGGAGCAATCTTTCGTCGGTCATAAATTCCGAACACCTCTCGCCGTCAACCTCGTATGCAGTGCAGACGGGTATTTTTTCCATATATGACAAAACGTCGAGCTTAGTCAGGGCAAGCGCGGTAGCTCCTTGTATTTTCACTCCGTAACTGCTCGCGACCGCGTCGAACGCGCCCACGCGTCTAGGCCTGCCAGTCGCCGCGCCGTATTCTCCGCCCGCCTCTCGGAGCATATCCGCCTCGAGCCCGGACATCTCGACGACGAAAGGACCCTCGCCTACGCAACTGCTATACGCCTTGACTATGCCGATAACCCCGTCCAGCTTTGCGCGCGGTATGCCCGCGCCCGAGGGCGCATAGGCGGCTATCGTGGACGACGAGGACGTGTACGGAAATATTCCGAAATCTATATCCCGCAACGCACCCAATTGCGCCTCGAACATGACGTTTTTTTTGAGTTTCAGCGCGTTGTCCAAATACGCTCCCGTATCGGTTATGAATTCCTTTAAAGATCCGCCGTATTTCATAACCCGGTCGAATACGGTTTCAGGCTCTATTGTGCCGGACGCGTAGCCGTTAGCTACGAAAAGCGCGTTCCATTCGGCTGTACGAAAGAGGGGCTTGTAGCCCTCCAAAAGTAAATTTTTCCATTCGACTAAAGAAAACAGCCGTTCCTTTAAAGCGGCCGGGGTTAATATGTCGCCCATCCTGACGGTCTTTTTCATATATTTGTCACCGTAAACGGGGGCGATTCCGCGCCGCGTCGAACCGAATTTTTTGTCTTTCAGCCTGTCCTCCTCGAGGCAATCCAAAAGTCTGTGATAAGGCAGGCACACCGTCGCCTTATCGCTGATTTTAAGATTTTCGGGAGTAATTTTTATGCCGCTCGCGCGAAGTCCGTCTATTTCGCCGACCAAATGCTCCAAATCGACGACCATTCCGGGTCCCATTACGTTGACGGCGCCGTCGCGCAGTATACCCGACGGCAACAGATTCAAAATAAACCGCCCCTTTTCGTTTACGACGGTGTGCCCGGCGTTGTTTCCGCCCTGATAGCGGGCTATGACATCATAATCCGACGAAAGCAAATCGACCATTCGGCCCTTTCCCTCGTCGCCCCAGTTTACCCCGACAACCGCCGTAAGCATTTTTTATCCTCCAAATGCAATTTCAATTAATATATTAACGGTATATTTCCAGACACAATAACGCTCGACATTTCGCGCCGCCGCATAACCGGCATATCGCAGAATAAAACGCATTTCGTACCACAACGCAATTCGGAACAGTAATAAACAACGGACGTTCGCGCCTTTCCCTGAACCGTGATTGCCGTATAAGCCGAATAATACGGATTTCGCGTCGCATAGCCGGTATATTGCCGAATAACCGCCCTTTTCACCGCCCCGTAACCTGCATAGTATTTATGACTTTATTATTATACAAGATATGCCCGCTCTTGTCAATTCAAAAAGCCTCTTATACCGACAATGCTATAATATTTTTTGCCGCCGCCGCCCGAATAAAATATTTTTTTTAAGTTTCGCAAAACTCTTGATTTTTAGCCCGCGATATACTATAATATCTCTATCATATAAGGGAAACGGTATGCCGCTCTAATATTTAAACGCCGTTCGGAAGGTCGGCGGGCTTTTAAAGCCGCCGCCGTCCGTAGGATTTCGGATACGCGGTCTTTTAGATCGCCTTTTTTGTTTCGGTTTTTCAGGCGTTCGGTTTTACGGAGCGGTATCGCGATCAATGATTCTCATAGTTCTCATAATCTGCGTTACGCTTGGCTATACGGTTTTTGTAGGCTACAACGACGGCTCTAACGCTATCGCCACAAGCATAGCCACGCGGGCGATCTCTCACCGCACGGCGGTTATAATCAACATATGCGCGACGGTATTGTCTCCCCTGTCGTTTTATCTCTTCGGAATGGATTTTTCAGTCGCCGAAACCATCGGCGGCACGGTAGATTCGGGAACGCTCTTTTCCGAGCGGAACGACAATCTCGCCTATGCGTTCATATTCGCCGGAGTTTTAAGCGGTCTTTTGTGGTGTCTTTTTTCCGCAAAAAACAAGCTGCCCGTCAGCACTTCGCATTCCCTGCTCGGCGGAATCGCGGGCGCGGGCGTCGCGGCGTTCGGATTCGCTCCGTTAGCTTGGGACAATTTGCTTTTAAAGGTAGTGCTGACGTCCGTCGCCGTGCCGGCATGCGGCTTCGCGGTCGCATATTTTATTATGCGTATAGTCAAAAGAGCGGCGTATAAAGTGCCCGTATCCTCCGACGGCGTAATTAAAAAGCTGCAAGCCGTAAACGTCGCGGTGCTTTCCGCGTCTATCGCCATAAACAACGTCCAAAAACCATTGGGCGTAATGCTTTTAATGTTTGCCGTAACGGGCTTCGCCTGCGACGCGGGCGGCGTTCTCTTTATTTCCGTAATCGTCCTCGCCGTACTGGCTCTGACTCTCGGCACCTGTCTCGGCGGTACGCGCATCATTCATACGGTCGGAAAAAAGATATACAAAATCAAGCCGATTCACTCGTTTTTGGCACAGACCTCCGTCGAGGTCGTCATTTTTGCCGCGTCGGGCTTGGGCATACCCGTGAGCGCGGGGCAGGCGGTTTCCTCCACCGTTATGGGCGTGGGCGCGTCCGACAGATTCGCAAGCGTGAATTGGTTGAATTCCGTGAGGATATTCGTTTTTTGGGTGCTGACCTTCCCGATTACGTTCGCGTTTGCCGCGTTTCTGTTTTTATTGCTGAAAATTTTCGTTTAAAATTCCGTCAGGAAATCCGGTTAAAATTACAAAGAACGGTTAAAGCGCGAACGCGACAAGAAAGATGAGATATAATTATCAAAATAATTCCGACGCGATGTTGCGGAATTTAAAAACGCCGTTATTAAAAAATAACGGCGCGGCGACAAAACCGCACGCGTAGCATCATCGGAGACCGTTACGTAAAAACACAAAAAAGCTCCGCTTTTTACAGCCGCGTTTTAAGCGGCGGAAAAAATATCCGCCGGACTTGAAAGGGGAATCACTAATAATCGTTATGAACCGGAATAACGACCGTATAGGTCAATATTAAATTAAAATAAAAAAGCCGTAACGGCGAATACGGCGGATTATAGGAACGTTATGAGCAAAAAAGTAAATTTTTTCAATATATTACTCGAACAATGTAAAATAATGGAAGAGGCTATGAAATGCCTGAACGAATTTTGCGCCACGCACTGCGAAAAAACTGCGGACGAAATTATCGTGCTCGAGGACAAGGGCGATATGGCGCGCCGCATACTGATAGACGAGCTGAATAAAACCTATTTCACCCCTATCGATCGCGAGGATCTTTTCGCGCTGTCGCGGCTGATAGATGAAATAACCGACAACGCCAAGTCCATGATAGAGGGCGTGCGTCTTTTTAAGGTCAAACCGAACGGGCAGATGGCGTCCATAACGTCCACGCTCGTGCAAATGACCGAGCATATATACAACGCCGTTTTCAGCATTGAAAAGCATAAGGCGATAGCCCGAGACGAGGCTCTGAAAGTCAAGGAAAAAGAAAATCTCGTGGCGACTCAATTCCATCAAGCGCTCGCCGAGCTTTTCGAGACGGACGATTTCAGGGCTATTTTGAAGTACAGAGAAATTTATAAACATTTGAAGCATTGCTCCGAAATCGCCGACCAAGCTATGGACTTCCTGTTGAATATTCTTGTTAAAATGTAAGAGCTTGTCTTTATAGCCCCGAACGGCTATTCTTTTTGCGCTTGTACGGAATTCAATCGCAGGCGCCCGTTAAAATGCCGTTTATCTCAATTTTATTCGTAAGACGTCTTTCACGGCTTGGCGGCGGCGTTTCCGACCGGCGGCGCATATATGGCTTCGTCCCCGGTGGTGCCACGGCAAAAACGCAACGCCCGGCGTCCAGTATCTATACCGCCTCTTTGCGGCGGTCTTTTTTATGTTGCGGCGCGGCGATTCATACAAAATCTTTGTAATATCCGCGACGTCCGCGCCACCGTTAATACCCGTTTTCGGTATTTGTATATTTTATCAAAAAACGCCGTAAAAATCAAACCTTCCGACCCGCCGATCTCACTGCGCCGACCGCTCAAAACTTTTCCGTATCCACTCCGTTTAACGGTTTATCCTTATCGTAAAAATTCAAATCGGCTTCCGTTATACCGCGAATAACGCGGCAGGGCGAGCCGTAGGCGACGACGTTTGCGGGTATATCGCGGGTCACGAGACTGCCCGCGCCGATCACCGAGTTGTCCCCTATCGTCACGCCGGGCAGGATAACCGCGTTCGCGCCTATCCAGACGCTGCGTCCGATTTTCACGGGCTTATTGTACTGCAAACCCTTATCCCTAAGCGCGGGATCGAAAGGATGCGCCGCCGTGATTACCGCGACGTTCGGACCGAACATTGTGCGGTTGCCGACATAGATATGGGTATCGTCCGTGAGCGTCAGATTGAAATTCGCGTATACGCCGACGCCGAAATGGACGTGTTTGCAACCCCAATTCGCGTACATCGGCGGCTCGATATAGCACTTTTCGCCGATTTCGGCAAACATTTTTTTTGCGAGGAGCATCCGCCAGATAAGTCCCGAGCGGTTAAAGCGTTTCAGCCGTCTCAGACAACTCAGTTGTTCAAATATCAGCTTCGGATCGGACGGATCGTAAATTTCGCCGCCGTGCATACGCCGCTTGACTTCCGTAATGTCCATATAAAATTTCTCCTTTTAACGATACGATAAAATTACGGTATTCCTCGCGTTTTAAGCAAATTTTACTTCCTAAAAACCGCGGATTATTCCTCGTATTTTAAGTGAATTATCACTATAAAAACGCGGATTATTCCGCGTTTTGCGATAAAATTACCCGCATAAAAAACCGCGGATTATTTCGTTAATTTCCCCGTTACGTTTCGAGAATAAAAAATGATCCGCGCCGGGCACGATCGTCAACTCCGCGTTCGGCAATTTTTCGGCTATTTCGGCGGTGTGTTCCGCCTTGATTACGTCCCTCTCGCCCGCTACGACGAGCGTACGCGCGGTTACGCTTTTCAATTTTTCGGCGGTAATTTCGGGCTGCGTCAGCATAATGCGGAAATACCGTCTCAATTTTTTGTATTTCGGCATAAACGAAAGGAGCGAAAAGAGGGCGTATTCGATCCTAAGTCCCAAATTAAATACAGACTTCATACCGTCAAATCTCAAATTCGCCCCTATAATCACCATTTTTTTAACAACGCCGCCGAGCAACGCCGCCGCTTCTATCGCGACTATTCCGCCGTCGGAATAGCCGACGAGCGAAACCGAATCCAATCCCTTCGCGCGCACAAAGTCCGCAATGTCGCTTCCCATCGCGGGGAAGTCTATATCACCCTCGAACGCCGATTGACCGTGTCCTCGGCTGTCTATCAAAAACACCCGCTTATCCCTCAAAAAAACGTCCTTAGTCCGCTCGAAAGTCTTAACGCTCCCGCCGTTGCCGTGCAGGAATATCACCGCTTCGCCGTTCTCCGAGCCGTATTCCTCGTAATATAAATCCAAGCCGTTTACTTTTTCAAACATCTCCCTTCTCCTTTAATAAACTTTTTTCGTTAAGGCTCATAAGAAATAGAACCTTTTGCGGGCAAAAGCCCCTCCCCGCATAAAACCTTTTAAAAAATTTAAACGCGCAAATCCACACTCCAAAAAACAAAAAATCCCCTTTATTCAAGGCTTTGATCGCCTTTTTCGGTAACGCTTTTTTCGCCTTTAACCGCCTTAGGCGAATTAATCAGCACGTCGTTAATATACAGCTTAAAGGTACAGCCGAGCAGATGCGCGGCTTTTTCGCTCATATTGATACGAGAAAGATATATTTCGAAATACTCCATAACCGACGAGGTGCCGTTCATATAAATTCTGCTTGAAATCGTCCGTTTTTCGGGATTTATATAGACGGCGTTTTTCTTTATGGCGTGATTGACTCTGTCATGTATTTCATTCGGGTCGTATTTTTGCGTAACCCTGGTTCGGTGCGCGTCGCTTTTATCCGCGATAATGAGCGCCGCGCTGACGGCGTTCACGGGCGTACCCGTTTCCTCCTCGTGATTGCCTATCGCCGCAGTCACGGTATTGACGTCCTTTAGTGGCATACCCAATTCCTTTAAAACGTAATAGGCATAAACCGCGCTCACATGACCGTGAAAATTCCTGTTTACGGAATTACCCGTGTCGTGCATATAACCCGCTATAAAGCCCAGCTCGGCGGTATAATCGTCGAATCCCAATTTTTTTAAAATTTTTTCCGTAACGCGCGCCACATACATAGCGTGACGCAGTCCGTGTTCGGTATAATTCATTACGTCGAGGCATCTCTCCGAGGCGTTTATCAACTCCAAAACCTCCTCGCTGTTCCTGACCAAATCCTTAAAACTCATATATTTCCGTTCTCCTTCCCCGTTTCGCTACGCCTTACTTCGCTTTGCGGCGCCGCCCTATCGTTTCCATACGGTTTCCCTCGCGCACTCATTTTACTTTTTTACCCGCGTTTATATCCGCTGTTTTAGTTTATATCCGTTCTTGCATTTATTTATATTTATATTGATTCCGGTCCGCCGTCTAACGCGGTCCGCCGAGCGCCGCATATAAAAACGCCGAGGTTTTTTAGGAATAGCGCGGGGGGGGTGAAGCCTTTTGTGAACAAAAGGCTTCACCCCGCATGACCTTAATTAAAAAACTAACGCTAAAACTCCTCGGTCAGTTCGCCGCCAAGCCGCTCAACCGCGTTTCTTATTTCGATAAACTCGGCTCTTGTCAGCTCCTTAGATCTCGCGTATTCGGTCAGCGTCTCCGCGCTCCCGCCGTCGCCGCACCGTCCCAAAAGATTGGCGTACAATATAACGTTTCCGCTTTCAAGCAGACCTTCCGTCACCGCATTTTTGACGATTTCGCCTCCGTAGCCGCTCAAAATATCCAGCAACATTTCTTTTAATTCCTCGTCTCCGATGTTTCTAAGTCCGTCGGTTCTCGCCAATATGAGCGAATCCAAGCCCGTTCTTTCGGTTTTCAGCGCGTCAAACGCTGCGTCCGTTATTTTTCTTTCGTATTCGTTATGATCAAAAATTATATCCGCCAAAAACTCCGTGAATGCAGGATCCGTTTCGGATTCGGCTGCGGATACGGCGAACAGACGCGATGCCGCGCCGCCTTTTTTAAATACCGTCTTTAAAAGCCCGACTTTTTCATCTGCCGGAAGCGACGCGATGAATTCCAAGGAAATATCCCCCGCCTTCAATTTACTTTCGCAAAGCTCGACGAGATAATCGGCGAACCGCCCGTCCGCGTATAGCCCCGCGATGTATCCGAGCGGAAAATCGCCGCCCAAATCATCCGAGGGCTTGCACTTCCATTCCGCGTAGACGGAGGCGTAAACCTCCTCTATCCTAGACGGCTTGCTTATTTTATTGTCCGCCAAATATCCCAAAAAATATCTCTCAAACACTTTTTCCGCAAAAACCATAAATTTTTCTCCGATTTTTTATGCTTGTTAAACTTTTAATATAGACGCGGCGCAATTTTACGACTTAGACATATCCTTCGCAAACAACCCGTCTATCAACTTCAAAAATTTTCTGACGGACGATGACGAGATGCCGAACAGTCTCGCAATCTTTTCCCCGTCGCCCTTTTTGAACGAATTAACCTTGAAAAACACGGCGGCAGCAATGCCGTTCGGAAAACCGAATTTTTCGCGCTCGGCGGCGTCCGTTTTTTCCAGACGATCCGCGATCGCTATGAAATATTTTCCGTATTCCTCAGCGTTTTTCACGGCGCCGTCGCAACTGAACAACAGGCGCGTCAGCAACAAAATATACGCGGCGTTTAATACCGGACTTTTCGTGGGCGACGACCGCCCGTCAAAGCTGAACGAGCCGCAGGCTTCCCGCGACACGACGGCGAATTCAAATGGAGTTTCGGAAGCCATTATGCCCAGCGCCGCGATCTCTTTAACTCTCTCGTCGCCGTTTATATCGAGAAAAAATCTCTTCAAAATTTCATGCGCCGCCGCGTCGTCCTTAAAGTTCAAAAGATAGCTCAGCACTTTTTTTTTCAATTCGTCCACGGTAAGCGCGAGATACAAAAGTTCCCGGCTTTCCGGTAGCTCAAGCAACGTTTTCGCATCCGAAGCGTCCGACGCTTTCTCGAACTCGGACGACAAAAGCCCGAAATACTCGAATGGCATCGGCGCGTTATAATAGACGTTCATATCGTCGCCGCGCCGTAAAAAAAATTGAGCGCGGCCCGTATCGCCGTAGATATTGTGAATTTTTTTATATACTCTGCGCGCCTCGATTTTTTTACCTCCGTTAAAGAGCGCGCAGGCGTAATGATAGAGCTGCTCCATATCGTACGGGCGGTATTCCAGAAGCTTTAGAACGTACTCCTCCACCGCCTCGTGTCTGTTCGTTAGCACGAGCGTCTCGATTACCTTCTCGAGGTCGTCCTCGCCTGTGATTTTCAGCTTTTTCAATTCCTCGGTATAGCGGTCGGCGAGCGCGTTGTCTTTTTTGAATATTCCGATATTTATCATATTCAGAACGCCAGGAAGCCTTGTCTTTTCCTTTTTCAGCATTTGTTCGGCGAGGATCTCGGCGCTTTTATAGCGGTGTTGATTTATGTAGCACATCATCAGCAGATTATACTGCCTGACGGACCCGTTCGCCTCCAAATCCTTTTTCAAAATCCTGACTGCGGCGGCGGTGTCGTCCGCCGCAATGCGCGAAAACGCGTCGCGGATTATACGCTCCGCATTCTCCTCCGCCCTATCGTACACGCTGAATCCGCCGTTATCGTCGCCGTAATATTGCAAAAACGCGTCTATACTTTCGATTTCATCATCGTCATACCCGAAATCCGAATCGACGTCCTCAAGGCTTTTTACGTTCTGAAAGCACCTGTCCGCAAGGTCGTACCGTCCCTCGAAAAAGTAGATTTTGAACATAATCGTATAAACCCGCCCGGCAATGTCCGGCGGCATATCGCCGCCGCTTATCAATTTTACCTCGAAGCATTTCTGCAACGCGTAATCGAGCGCGTCTATCTCGTAATAAAGCTCCGCGTACAAAAGCAGAGTGTCCGCGCACGGTTTCAAAGTATGAGCGCGATTCAAAAGAACGAAAGCGTCCTCATAGGTTCCCTTATCGAAAAGCTCCTCGGCTTTGTCCATCAAAGCCCCGTAATCGTTTAAATCAAAAATCTTCGTACTCATAAAATCCCTGTTTTTTTAAATTGGGGGAGCGTTTTTTTCTTTATACGGCGGAACGAACATTTACGAATCTATCGAACGCGGCGGTAAACTATCCGCGACGGCGCGTATGCCCTTATTCACGGATATTTCGGCAAAAAGTCCCGCCGTAGCCTAGCCCCCCGCGCCAACGTTTTTACCCTTATCCCCGCGAAAAATCCGCCGTTTCTTCATAAAACGCCCATTTGCCGCCGCATCCATAGGCTTCCCTCGCATAATTTTAAAAAAATTCTCACTTCCCAAAAATCTTTTCTATTTCTTTTTTACCGTAGACATAGGTTTTACCGCAAAAGTCGCAACGCGCCTCCACGGCGCCGCGTTCTTTCAGCGTATCGAAAGCTTCCTTCCTTCCCATAAGCGCGACAATTTTCCGCGTCCGTTCCTCGCTACAGCCGCAATAAAAACGCGGCTCGTATTCGTCGAGCGGTTCGACGGTAAAATTATTAAAATATGTCCGCATAACGGCGTCAGGCGTTTTCAATTCATACAGTATCCGTCCGAAATCCGAAAGTCTAGAAAAAACGCCGCGAACGTCTCGAACGAACTCGCCTTCCGCATCGGGCAGAAACTGCAAAAAACAGCCGCCCGCCGCAAGGACTTCCCCGCCGTCCGCAAACCCGTCGCGTACCGTAGGAGATTTTTTTTGTCCGCTCACAAATTCGCCGAGTGCTATATACGAATTTTTTTGCTCGCTTACCGCAAGATAGAGCGCAAAATCCGAGGTTATGTCGCCTTCCGCCAATTCCGATCGTCCCGAATACAACCGTCCGCCGATACTCTTCGTCGTTTCGACAAAACCGTTCCGCCCGACGGTAGCCTTCACGTCAGATTCGACTTCGATGCGGTATCCGCCGCCCCCGCCCTCTTTTCCCGAAAAATCGAGGGTTGCATCTTGACCGCCGTCTTTAACGTCGCCGTCTTTTTTCGAAAAGCCGAGAACGGTATTTTCGATATAGCCTTTTACCGCGCCGCGCCGCGTAACGGAAACCACGGCGCGCGCGAATTTTTCACCGCTCACCGTGATCAGCAATCCGTCGTCTCCGTTCTTTAAATCCTGTCCAAAAAAAACGCCGACTGTCAGAATCCTGTTCAAAACGACGGACGACAAGAGCGACAGCGAATGAAGCTCCGCTGCCTTATCCAAGATCCCTTTTGAATCCGCGACGGCAACGACTGCGGAATTACTCAAAATATATTTTTTTACAACGCTCATTTATTATACGTCTCCGCGCGCGGTACGCTTTCATGACGCCCGTTTACTACGCATTTTACGCGCGTAATATACTTTTATGCGGCGCGCCGCTCAATTCCGTAAAAATTATCCGCCGCACCCGGTTCACGCGGAATTATTAAAATGCGAAGGTCTTTAAGGATAAGGGGCGAGGGGGAAACCTTTTCTTCCGAGAAAAGGTTTCCCACGCGAAAGTCCCGCCCCGTTTTTCATTAAGTTTTCTTCGCGCACACGACGAGTCTTTTCGCTTTGCTTGTGTATTTTTTTAGGTTTTCGTTAAAAATTTCGACCTTAAAGCCGTGTTTTTTCAAAAGCAGTCCGACGTCGCGGGTTTCATAAAAATACTGCGCGTTACGCTCGTCGCAACGTTCGTAAATCTCTCCCTTCCCGCTCGCCGCACCGTTTACTTTTTTCTCAAAAAAAGTCAATCGCATATCGATTTTCCGGCTTTTCTCGCCGAACTTAGAATTTTCCCAAAACACGGTCAGCTCCCCGCCGTCCTCGAAGCGCAGCCTGCCTGACAAGAGCGTCCGCGCCTTATGCGGCGTACTCATATCGAACAGCAAAATCCCGCCCGCGCTCAGCGCGTCCGCGCACATCTTAAAGAGCTTATCGAGACGGGTTAAAGAGCTGACGTAATTAAATCCGTCCGTAAAGCTCACTATAAAATCGTACTTGCCGTTCAATACGGGTTTATTTACGTCCATGCGCAAAAAAACCGCGTTCTCCCGAAAGATCAATGTCTTTCCCGTAGCCGTATCCGGCGAATCCGCACCGAATTTCAAGACTTTTTCGGATGCTATATTCAGCATATCCGTCGATATATCCGACGCGGCAAGCCGAAAGCCTTCCGCGGCGAGCATAGCCGTCATCACTCCCGTGCCGCAAGCGAACTCGAAACCTTTCTCGGCATTCGCGGCGCGCAATTTTGCGACGGCGAATCCGAACATTTTCCGGTACGGGTAATCGGACATAAGACCGTCGTAATATTTATATAAAGCGGAATATTCCATCTTATATCCTCCGCGCGTTTGCAATGAAAATTTTTTTAATTCTTGAATAAACGGTCTCCCCGCGCTCCTTTCCAAAAACTTTACCGTATTTCCGCGATTCCGTTCTAACCAAGCGCCGCCGTTAAGTTTTTTATGATAACAAAAAGAACGCCGTAGCGAAAGTCCGCAACAAAACAAACGCCGTAAGCCTCCCTTTTAAAGAAAACGGGCGTTATTATCCCCCGCAAAAAAGAGGTTTCGGTCACCCGCGCCGTCCGAGGACGCTTTACGGTCGCGTTCGTCGCAATCGCGATTCATAACGACCCTATCGCTAAAGTTTATCGGAAATGATGAGCGCGGCGGCAAACGGGCGATAGACGAGGGACGGATTTTTCAAAGGAAAAGAGAAAAAGACAAAAAAACGCGGGCAAGGCTTTTTATCGAAATATGCGCGGAAAAGACGCGCCGTCTCGCCGCGAATAGTTTTGCCGCCGCGTCCGTTATAGGTTAGGTTCACAAAGGGTTTTCCCCCGCATAATAAAAAACTCGGGTTCTCAAGTTTTTTTCACGCTCTTTTTCTTTTTCGGATTTTTATAGACGTTGACTTTCACGGGCTTTTTCGGTTTTTTCTCCGCGTCCTCGCTAACGCCGCCCCCGGCGTTCGGCGAGTTTCTCCCGCTTTTCCCGTTTCCCCCGTTCTTACCGCCGCCGCTCCTTGCACTTTTTCCGTCCTTTCCGCTCCCGCCCGAGCCGGCGTTCTTTCCTAATTTCGCGGTTTCGGCGAGATATACGGCGTATATCTTGTTCAAAAAGCTTTCAAAGCCGTACTGCGCGAAGCTTGTCCAAATAAGCGTATAAACCGAGAGCAACAAAAGCACGAACGCGGCGGCGGCTATAAAGATCACAAGCGCGTTGCCCGTCAGCACAAGCATTATCGGTGCGAGGGAGACGGCGGCGAAAAGGAAATTCAAAGGATATATTCCCGCAGTATAGAGGGCGCCGTTTTTCAAAACGTCCGTAAACTTCAACTCGTAAGCGGTCATCATCGAAAAGGCGTACTGCATAAATATGAAATACGTTAAAATCACAAGCGTCAGCGCGCCGAACCCTATCCAGCCGTAAACGTCGACCGCGCCGCCGTCCGCCACTGCGTTTCCGTAAAGCGTCAGCCCCAAAACCGCCGCGCCGTACAGCAACGCGCAAAACACGGCGTATATAACCGCATATTTCCACCAATGCTTTTTCACGCCCTTAAAGAATACGGGCATAACTTTGAAGTCGGTATTTTCCCACATTAAAAGCTTAGCGACGTCGAACGAGCCGGCGAACAGCGGACCGGGTATCAGCGAAAGCAAAAAGGCGAATACGGACTGCGCCCTGATTTCGGCTATCAGCTCGGCGAGCTTGCCGGCGTTATCGACGGACGCATACGGATAGCCGATACCCGTATTGAGCGCGTAGTCGAACGTCGCTTCCGCTGCGGTAACCTTTAAAAATACCGTAAAAATATACGCGATAAAGGGGATAAACGCCGCGATTATGATAAGATTGCTTCTAAACAGCCTTGAATATTCTATAAATAAAATATCCCACGTCTTTTTTACGCGACCTCTTTTACTAAACGACGGCGTCGATATTGCGGGCGAAACGCGCTTTTCCTCTGCGGGAACTAAAAGCGCGGACCAATGCTTTGCCATACGAAAACCTCTTTTTTAGGCTGACTTTTTTATTTTTTGGAATTTACGCCATGGAAACCTTTTGTAACAAAATGCTCCCCAGCGCCCCTTTCTAAAAAATTTCAATTTTTTGAAACCGTACAAATTCACGGCGAAAAACCTATCGGATATTCGCTTAAATATTTTATAATAAAATCAAATAATATGCAAACAAAAACGGCATTTAAATTTTAAAAATCGCGCGTATAATTATAATATCGGCTAAGGACCCGTATTCATAGTTATAAACGACGGTTTTTGCGCGTCTTTTTTTACTTGTTTCGTCGGTTTTTTCAAAAAACGCGGCATTGTCCCGTTGCGGATTTAAACAAAACGTCCCAACGACCGCGAAAATCTTCCCGTGAATCTTTTCAAATTTAGGATACGATTTCCGATACCGGCTAAATACTATGAAAATTATAGAAAAAATACGCGACATATTCCGCGCCATACTGTACGCCGTCACTTTCAAGCTGCTTTTCACGCTTTTAAAGGCGGTCTTTAACGCGTTTGTAAATATTCTTTACGCGGGCTTTTTCTATTTGTTTTTTTACGCACTTTTCGGAGCCGCGCTCGTTATCTTTTTCAAATTCGAGCCGGTGTTCTGGGACATAAAAACGCGGCTTTTCGCGGCGGGCTTCGTATTTTGGACGGTTGTCAGCATCGTTGCGGTAATAAGGAAAATAAACCTGAAAATTTACGAGTTGAATAAAAAACGCGCCGACGAAAAAGCCGGGCGCATAAATAAGCGGCGCGAAAGGAGTCTCTATTATTTTCAAAGGCGTTATGAGCAAGCCGAACGGCGCGAATTAAGACGCCGCCTGAAAGCCGAACGTAGGCTTGAAAGGGAGAGCTTATTCCGTAACGACGGAATAAACCCGTGGCTGTAAAGCCGAAAACTCAGCCCCCGTTTTCAACGCGTTTTTCACACATTTTGAATGCGTTTTTCGTATACTCTTTCATGCGTTTTTTCTACGTTTTTTGCGCGTCTTTTGTACGCTTTTTAATACGTTTCTAAACGATTCTCATGCGTTTCCTAAAATATTTTTCATGCGTTTTTCGTATGCTTTTAATACATTTCCTCATATTTTTATATATATTTTTTAGCGTTTTCAACGTGTTTTTAATGTATTTTTTCATACGCTCTCACACGTTTTTTGCATATTTTTTAAACGTTTTTTATATATATTTTTCGCATTTTCAACGCGTTTATTTCGCGTATTCCGCGACGATATTTCCGAAATAAATCGTATGTAAATCTCCCGTCGGATACAACTGCGGAAATTCGTCGGCGATTTCCGCGCCCATCGCCATTTTCGCTATCACCTTGCACTCAAAATAATAGTCGCAACCGCCGATTACGTAAGTATCGACCTCGCGCGCCTTGACGGGCATAAGATTGGTTTCGTGAAACTTATCGCAATCCCTGCCGCTGTGAGAGCCGCAAAACGCCAATTCCCTGCCCAATTTGTCGAAAGGCACGCTGACCGTAAATTCGTTCGCCGCGCCGAGCTTAACGTCCGTATAGCGCGACGCGCGCACGGGAACCGCGAAAACCTTCCGCCCCCAAAGCACGCCCGTCATGCCCCAGCTGATCGTCATAACGTTGGGAATCCTACCGGCGGTCAAAAACGCGCCGCCGTTCGTAAGATACTTGAAAACTCTGTCGCCGTTATTAAATTCAAACATCTGCGCCTCCGTTTTTTTAGTTCTTGCTTTTCTTTAAAAATTATGCGAGGGGAACCTTTTGTTCGCGAAAGATCCACCGCGCCTCTTTCCAAAAGACTTCGACATTTTTATATATTATTAAACAAGCAACGCTATATCCGCTTTTTCGTCTTAGACTCGCCGGTATGCGCAATTTCTTATCGCGCAACGTTACGGGCATACCGATTTCAAACCGTTTTTTTTCCTAAACGCATACTGAATAAGCAACGCGCAAAATTATATAAATAAAACCGCGAGCGCGATAAGAAATTGCGCCGCGTAATACGCCGTATGATTTGCGACGAGGTACGCCCGTCCTTTTTTGCCGCCGAAATATGTCATTGAAAGTATGACGTCGGAGATAAGGAATACAACCGAACCCGTAGCAAGAAGCCGCGCCGCCGGAGACGGGGCGTTCGAAATCAGGGCATAAGCGGACAGTACGACGAAGTATATCAAAAGCGCCGAATAACCCGCCGAAGGTATCAAAAATTTGCCGTAATCGTACTTCATTATTTTGAGCGTCGAAACAACGACCGCCGCCGTCAAAACCACGGTTATCGCCGCCGCAATCAGCGCGCCGCCCGCATCCAATTCAAACACCGTAAACAGCGCGGCGATATAAAAAATATGTCCTATAAAAAAGGCGCCCATTCCGCCGAAAGTATACGCGTCGGAATTAGGCTTGTCGATAAATTTCAGGTCGAGCAGAATGTCGCCGAGCAATCCGAACAAAAGTCCGGGTATTATCAGTACGGCGGCGCCGATCGAATCGGCGCTTACCGCGAATACCGCCGTCAGAACAAAAAAAACGCTCGCCGCCGTTTTTAAAAACAGCGCCTTCATACCACTGTTTTCGTCTCTGAAAATGCAAAACAACGCCAAACTCACAGCGCCAAGCGCGGTCATAACGTAACTTACCATAGCTTTCCTCATTTTTTATCGACGCCAAACGCCGTTCTTTTTACGAAGCTTCTAAATTTTTGCGGCAAATAAACTTGCAGGACATCATTTTTACCGCGAAAATTCATAATCTCAAAAATTATATCTCATTACGCATTATTATAGCATAAAATCCTGCGGTTTTCAATACGTTTAACGAAAATTTCTCTATTTATTTTGTTGTGATAATAGATATGTCGGTAACTGTGCCGACACATCTATTTTTTACAGTTTTGCTCTCCGCCGATAAAACCTTCCTTTATCTTTATACGAACACGCCATAGCAAACTCTCTTCGGAAAGATAAACGGCGCCGTTATTTATTTAACGCTTTGCAAAAAACGGAAAAAGCCTTCGATTCGGGCGCGGTAAAAAATTAGGCACCCCGCGCAAGTTTCAATTGAGTCTTTCGCGTTTTTAGCCCTATTATCCCGAAAATCTATTTCAATTTTTCGTCATAATTGTCTGCGGTTTTGCCGCGCGCTAAACGCAAAATAAGAAGCGAAATCAGTCGAAACTTCTTGCCGCTTCCGCGACCTTTGCGGCGGCGGCGGCGACGTCCGCGTCGTTATCCACCGTAACGTCCGCATACCGCTCGTAAAGGTTCTTGCGTTTTTCAAATATTTCCGACGCGGAAAACTTCGCGGAAAGCGGTCTGCCCGAAACCGCCAAGTCGCGCAAATCGCGGCGAACGTAAACGATAATTCCGTTTTGTTTCAAAGCGTAATAGTTTTCGCGGTCCAAAACCGTTCCTCCGCCCGAGGCGATCACCCTGCCCGACAGCTTGCCTGCGGCGGCGGTTACGGTCCGCTCCGTTTCACGGAAACGCGCCTCCCCGTATCTCTCGAAAATCGACGGAACGGAAAGCTTTTCCATAATTTCTATTTCCGCGTCCGTGTCTATAAATTCCCGTCCCGTGAGCGTGGCGACGGCTCTGCCCACGGCAGTTTTTCCCGACCCGGGCATCCCTATCAGCACGATATTTCTTTTTTCGCGTTTCAGAGCGCGGATTACGCTCTCTACGGTCTTATTTATGCCGTCCGTTGTAAATTCGGCGGTTTTTCCCGCGCTACCTCCGATAGCGTACCGATTGATATCCGCATTACCGATAAGAATCTCCGCGTTTTCCTTATTCGCGGCATTAACGCCGCCGCTATTACCGCCGTTACCGCAAGAAAGTACGCGTAACCGACGGAGAATATCCGTATCGCCCTTAAAAAGCCCGGCCGCAAACGCCGCCTGAGCGACGAGCATAGACAATCCTCCGCAAAATTTTACGCCTCTTTCGGCGGCTAAAAAGCCCAGCTTCGTAATCAAAGGGTTATAAATTACGTCCGCAACCGCCGTAAGACGCGGAAAGTATTTTAAATCCACGAGGCATTGCCCGTTTTCGGGGCACATACCCACCGGCGAGGCGTTGATAAGTATATCCGCGTCGGCAAAAAAGTCACGATAATTGCCGTAATTCACCTCCCCTCTCCTTGAAATCACGCCGATTTGCGCCGTGCCGAGCGTTTTCAGAACGGTTTTTATCATAGCCGCCGTTCCGCCGTCGCCGAGTATGACGGCGTTTCCGCCTCTAACGTCTATCCCGTTCGAGCGCAAAAGATGGGCGAAGCCGAAAAAATCCGTGTTATATCCCGTAGTTTTCCCTCCGCGCCTCACGACGGTATTGACCGCGCCGCAAAGCTCCGCGCTCCCGTCCAGAGCGTCGAGGTAGGACATAACGGCTTTTTTGTATGGAATCGTAACATTAAAGGCGTCGAACCCGCCGTTCACGACAAACTCCCCAACCTCGTCCTCGCTCAATTCCGCCAAACCGTAGGAATATTCGCCGCGCGCCAGTAAGGCATGAATTTCGGCGGAATAGCTGTGTTTCAGACTCGCGCCTATAAGCCCGCATTTTAACATATTTACATACCGCCCGTCGTCATAATATTACGGCGCGTGTCACGCCGTTATCGCGCGCCCCCGTTCCGGTCCCGCTCCGCGCGGCGGAAAATAATAAATTTTCAAGGAAACTTTGTCTTTATTCCGCGCCGTTTTATAGAGCAAAATATACGTTATATATTGCCGTTTAGACCTCTTTACAACAAAAAATATGCGGAATACGCCGCGCTTTCGCACCGTCTTTCACGATAAAAACGCGCGGTACAGATCGGCGTTTTTAACGTTTCCGCGTCGTTTTTATTATAACGCCGTCCGCTTAAAACTCGTCGTTTATATAGTTTCCGGGCAGATCGGATATTTCGCCGTAATTGCCTATAAAGGTTATGTTGTACGCCTTACCCGAAAGTTCCCTCAATAATTCCAAAAGTCCCGTCTTTTTTAAGTCCGCCTCGAAGTCGAAATAGAACATAAATTCAAATTCCGTCTCGGGAACGGGGCGGCTCTCCAGTTTCGTCATATTGTACGACGCGAATTTTTTCAAAAAGTTCAAAAGACTGCCGTTCGTATGCGGAAGCGAAACCATAATGCTGACCTTATTCGCGCCGCCGTAGACCGCAAGCTTCTTCGTCACGCATATAAAGCGCGTATAATTGCCGTCGTTATTCTGGATATTCGCCCTGAGTATACCCATATCGTAAATAGACGCGCACGCCTTAGACGCTATCGCCGCTATGTCTCCGCGTCCCGACTCCTTGACGTATATCACGGACTGCGCGGTATTTTCGGCGAATACGGCTTTCAGTCCGTTCGCTCTCAAAAAGTTCCCGCATTGGGCAATCGCCTGCTCGTTGGAATACACTTCTTTTATGTCCTTCAACCTTGCGTTTTTCGCGGCGATAAGGTTATGCTCGACCTTGATTTTCGCGCTTCTGACGATGTACAGCTTGTATTTTCGCATAAGGTCGTAAATTTCGTTCACCGAACCCGCCGTGCTGTTCTCTATGGGTAGCACGCCCGCCTCGCATTCGCCGCTCTCGACCGCTTTAAAGACCTCCTCGAAAGTGTTGTAAAAACCGATTTCGGGGTCCTTAAAAATTTTATTCGCCGCTATATGCGAAAACGCGCCCCTCGCGCCCTGGCAGGCGGTTTTCAGCTTTTTCGGGAAAGGCGGCGGCTCCTTTGAGAGCATTTTTTCCAGCTCGTCGTAAATCGTGTAAATTTTGTATTCCGACTGGATCTTTCTGCTACTCTCGAATATGACGGAATACAACTCCTTTATGTGCGCGGCGGTTTTGGCGTCGCGCCCGTCCGTCAGTCTGGCAAGGATCTTATTTTCCCTGTATACGTCGAGAACGTCGATACCCTCCGCTCTTTTCAATTCGCCGATCGCGTTGACCAAGCGTATTCTCTCGGCGTAATCCTCCGCGATTTTGTCGTCGACTCCGTCGATTTTTTTTCTCAAATCCTCGATGCTCATAAAATCCTCCTATCCTTTTATATCCGCCGTTTTTATTTTATACTTTTTACGGCGTTTGTAATTTTTCGGTTTGTCGCGTTATCCCGGTATTTTTATCCGATTTACCGGCGCTTTTCACTGTTAACTTGCGCGGCGTTTTTTTATTCCCGCCGCCGATTATTTATTTTTTCCGCTTTGTCCGCATATGCGAGAACGCGGCGTCTTTCTCGCCGGTATACAGCAAGTCCAATATCACGCAGGCCGCCGCCGCTTCTATCACGGGCACGGCGCGCGGAACTATGCAGGAGTCATGTCTTCCGGATATGACGAGCTTGGTGTTTTTTCCGCTCTCTATGTCCACCGTGTCCTGCTCCAAGGCTATCGAAGGCACGGGCTTCACCGCCGTTCTGAACAGTACGGGCATACCGTTGGAAATTCCGCCCGTGATACCGCCGTTATTGTTAGTGCGCGTCGCGACCGTCTTGCCGGTTCCGTCTCCGAAACGCGGCGGACTATTCTCCGAATCTCCGCGCGCCGCCGAATCGGAAAATTCCGTCCCGCCGTCCCCGCCGTTAAAATACATAGCGTCGTTCGCCGCGCTTCCGCGCATTTCCGCGGCGGCGAAGCCCGCGCCGAACTCAACGCCTTTAATCGCGGGGATTGCGAAAATCATCTTTGCGAGCGCGCCCTCCATACCGTCGTAAACGGGCTCGCCCACGCCCGCCGGTAAACCGGTAACCGCGCACTCTATTACGCCGCCCACCGAATCTCCCGCCGCCGACGCCGCTCTTATCTCCTCTATTATAGCCGTTTCCGGGGATTTGTCAAGCAAAGGATAAGCCGACGACTTTATTTCGCGGATTTTGCCGCCGCAAAGCGTCCTGCCTATATCCGTTCCCGCGTCGCGGTACGAAGCGGCTTTGACCCCGCCAACAGCCGCGATGTAAGCGGTGATTTCGATTCCGCGCCTTTTAAGAACGCCGAGCGCGATGCCGCCCGCCGCGCAAAGCGCGGCGGTAAGTCTCCCCGAAAACTGCCCCCCGCCCCGAAAATCGTTATAGCCGCCGTATTTTACGAACGCGGCGTAATCGGAATGAGAGGGTCTGAAAACCGTCCGTAATTTCTCGTAATCGGCGGAGCGCGTGTCGGCGTTTTCTATCATCATCGCGATAGGCGCGCCCGTAGCCCTCCCGTTCAGAACGCCGGAGAGAATAGCCGCCCGATCGGTCTCGCGCCGCGCGGTCGAATAGACGGCGGCGGACGGACGGCGGCGCGCCAAAAAAGCGTTTATTTCCGCGATATCTACGGGTGTTCCGGGTTTCAAGCCGTTCACGACGGCGCCAATTGCGCGCGAGTGCGATTCGCCGAATATGTCGACCATAAAATTTTTACCGCTTATAAATGCCATAGCATAGCTCCTCCCGCGCCGCGCTCTCATACCGCGCGGCTCGCCCTATATTACGCCGTTTTTACGGCGCGTTTTTTTTTACGCGTATCCGTGCCGCGCATTTTTTGCCGCGCGTCAGTCTCTTTTATTAGACAATCCGCCGCCCGCCGCGGCGCGTCGCACCGTTTTCGCGCGTATTGTCCGCGTTTACAGCGCGTTTTTTACGCGTATCGCGCCGCGTTTTCATCTCGCGGTTTCGCGTCGCGCGTTAGTCGTTTTTACGCGATAATTCATAGCGTTTTTAAAGCTCTGCCCGTATTATATCAAAACGTCTTTATTTTGTCAATTTCTCCAAATCCTCAAAAAAATCGGGGTAGGATTTACCGACCGCCTCCGCGCCCGTGATTTCAATCGGTCCGTCCGAATTGAACGCCGCCGCCGCCGCGCACATAACCATTCTGTGGTCGTTGTGCCCGTCCAAAACCGCGCCCCTAAACCGTCCGCCTATGCCGTCTATAACGAGTGTGTCGCCGAGTATTTCGGTTTTCGCGCCGAGCGCGTTCAGCATATCCGCGCTCGCCCGCAAGCGGTCGCATTCCTTTATACGCAACCGTCCCGCGTTTACGACGGTAGTGCGCCCTTTCGCGGCGCCCGCCGCGAGGCTCAAAACGGGTATTATGTCCGGTATACCCTGCGCGTCGATTTCCGTTCCTTCGAGCGCGGATTTTTTGACGACCACGCCTCCGTTTTTCAGAGAAATCTTCCCGCCCATCCGTCTTATAATATTCACGATTTCTCTGTCGGGTTGCGCGGAATTTAAGTCCAAATTATTTAAAATAATATTGCCGTTAAAAATCGCAGCGACTATAAAGAAAGCCGCGTTCGACCAATCTCCCTCGATTGAAATCTCTCCGGGAGAGCGGAACCCGCTTCCGCTCACCGTATAGATCCCGTTCCTTCCGTCCGCTACAACCGAACATTCGGCGTTATTTTTACCTTCGCCCTCAAAAGCCGGTCCCGCTTCAAAATTCCCGCCGCGCAAATTAAAACCGCCGCCGTTCACGGTATAATCCCCGTTTTTTCCGTCCGCGGCAACCGATTTTCCCGTATTTTTCCGAGCGCAGTCCGACAAATCCCCGCCGCGAACAATCTTCACCCCGAACTTTTCCATAATGCCGAGCGTAATATCCACATAACCCCTCGATTCCGCATTTTTACCCGCGTCTATAACGCCGCCGCCGACGCAAGGCAACGCCATAAGCAAGCCCGAGACAAACTGCGAGCTGACGCTCCCGTCTACGGCGAATTTTCCGCCGCTCAAAACGCCGCGCAAGCTAACAACTCCGCCGTTTTTAACGATTTTAACGCCGTTTTTTTCCAGCGCGCCGATAAACCCGTATATCGGGCGTTCGGACAGCCTGCCCTCCGTGCGAAATTCCGCGTCCGCGCCCAAAGCGGCGGCAAACGGCAACAAAAATCTCAGCGTCGAACCGCTCTCGCGGCAATTTAAAATCACGGACGCGCCGCACCCGTTTTCGGTATTATTCTCCCGCTCCGAAATTTCCGTTTCCGCGCCGGCGTTTGGCGGCGTTATATTTACAATTCCCGAGCTTCGTGCGCGCTCTTCCGTTTCCGAATCGGCGTTCGTCCGTCCGTTTTCTTTTATCCTCAAATCCGAAATCGGAAACGACTGCGGAGAATTGATAAATACCGCTTCGAGAGTTTTAATACCGGCTTGCGCGGACGCAATCGCATTTTCCGCGTTCCGCCCGTTTTCGCCCTTCGATACGGAAGTAATATTCGCCCGCGAAGACGCGGTTATACTCCGATTGCTAAACCCGCCCGTCGGATTCCCGCCGAAGCGTATAGGCGTAACCGTACAATAGCCGCCGGATTCATCCTTAAATTCCGCGCCGAGAGCCGTCAGGCATTGCCTTGTCGCCACGACGTCCGCCGAATTGTTAAGCCCGTAAACGCGCGTTTTTTTATCCGCCGCCGCCGCGCAAATCATAACCCTGTGCGCCGCCGACTTAGAGGAAATAACGCTGACCGATCCTCTTAAAAATGTGTTTTTTATTATCCTGTCCATAGGTTTTTATCCCCGAAACGCCCTCTTTCGGCGTTTTTTCATCATTTATATTTAGTCCGTTTTAATCGGATTTTTAAATGCTCTGTTTTTCGATATTTTTTTAACCGCTTTTTGTCCTCTCAACGCCCCGAGAAAAACGCTTCTATCCCGTTTATTCCGACTTCATCTATAAAGCAGTCTCCTATATCGCGTATCATGACCACGCTAAGCGCGCCGCCGCCCAATTTCTTATCGGAAAGCATAAGGTCAACCATATCGGACGCCTCGTAAGGGCAGTCCGTTTCCAAACGGTATTTTCTCAAAAGCCGCAAAATCCGTCCGTGCGACGCGGCGTTCAGGCGTCCTCTTTTCCGCGACAAATCCGCGATAAACGCGAGACCTATAGCGACGCATTTTCCGTGATGAATTTTATAATCCGAAAGTTTTTCGACGGCGTGTCCGACGGTATGCCCGAGATTCAAAAATTTCCTCAAATTTTTTTCCTTTTCGTCCTTTTCCACGATTGCCGCCTTAATTTTCACGGACAGCGCGATTATTTTTTCGGCGGAATTCAGTACAAACGCGTAAGCGTCCGATCGTCCCGTCCGCGCCGTTTCCCCCGCATAATCTTCACTAAGATTTTTATCCGTTTTATCCATATCTTTTTCGTCTGCGGAGACCTCCGTCTTTTCCTCATAGTTCCCGCGTTTGTCCTCGCGGTTTTCATCCGTTTTTTCGCATATTTCCGCGCCGCCGTTTTCCAATTCCATAAGCAATTCGCCGCCGTCCAAAACCGCGTGCTTCACTATCTCGCCCAGCCCGTCGGCAATCAGGTCGTCGGAGAGAGTTTTCAAAAATTCCGTATCGCACAGCACCGCCTTAGGCTGATAAAACGCGCCCGCCAAATTTTTTCCCGCGGAAAGATTTATACCGGTCTTGCCGCCTACGGACGAATCGACGGCGGCAAGTAGCGTAGTCGGCATTTGAAAATAAGAAATCCCTCTCAAATAAGTCGCGGCGGCAAAGCCCGCCATATCTCCTGTAACTCCGCCGCCGAGCGCCAGCACCGCATCCGAGCGCGCAAGCCTTTCCGCCGCCAAAAATTCGAGTATTTTCAAGTATTGCCCGCCGCTTTTGGATGCTTCGCCGCGAGGGAACACATACGCCGCCGCACGGAAACCCGCCCGTTCCAGAGACGCTTTTACCGCCTTTCCGTAAAGCCCGAAAACCGCGTCGTCTGAAATTATCGCGATTTTTCCCGTTTTGACAAAATTATTTTCATCCTTGAAAAAGTCCGTTTTTTCCGTGTCGTTTCCGCGCGCCGCCGCGCAATTTTCACCGCAGTTTTTATCCGTTTTGTCGGTATATTTTTTTATCAAGCCGCCGCAATCTATATTTCTGTCTATCACGACGTCGTAGCCGTCGCCAACACCCACGCGCACAATAGTCATATCCCGAATTTCCCCGCCTTTTTTATGCGTTTTTTATATTATTTTTTAATTTTACCGCTTATTTTCCGCGCTTTTCCGTTAATTCCGTCGCTTGTTTTTTGCCGTTTTTTCGATACTCACCGCTTATTTTCCAGCGCTTTTCGTTAACGTTAATTTTGCGGTTTGTTTTTCCGCGTTATTTTCTTATATTTTCTTAATTTGACGCTTGCGTTTTTCGTTTTTATACCCCGCGTTTTTCGCGTTGCTTTTAATATCGTCGGTTTTTGCGTTTCTTTATTCCGCCGCGTCATATTTCTTATTAAATAATTCCGTCATTTTTTTTATTTTGTCGGTTATAACGCCGAATTCCGAAGGTAATATCGACTGATCGCCGTCGCACAGCGCGTTTTCCGGATCGTTATGCACCTCGATAATCAATCCGTCCGCCCCCGCGGCCACCGAGGCGTACGACATAGGCGCGACGAAACGCGCTATGCCGGTGGCATGGCTTGGATCCACGATAACCGGCAGATGCGACGCTTCCTTTATTATCGGTATGCACGAAAGGTCGAGAGTATTGCGCGTCACGTTTTCAAATGTTCTTATGCCGCGCTCGCACAAAATTACGCGCGAATTGCCCTCCGACATAATGTATTCCGCGCTCATCAAAAGCTCTTGAACGGTATTCGCGAGTCCGCGTTTCAACAGAATAGGCTTATCGGTTCTGCCAAGCTCCTTTAAAAGCTCGAAATTCTGCATATTTCTCGCGCCGACCTGAATCACGTCCACATCGGCGAACAGCCCGAGATGCGCTATATTCATAATTTCCGTGACAATCGGCAGACCCGTCGCGCGTTTCGCCTCCAAAAGGTACTCCATACCCAGCGCTCTCAACCCCTGAAAGGCATAAGGCGACGAGCGCGGCTTGAACGCTCCGCCGCGCAACGCGTGCGCCCCCGATTTTTTGACGCTCTCGGCTATGCCGATAATCTGCTCTTCCGATTCGACGGAGCAGGGTCCGGCGATTACCGTAAAACTGCCGCCGCCTATCTTAACTCCTCCGCCTATGTCTACGGCGGTGTCGCCCGGATGATTTTTCCGGCTGACGCTTTTAAACGCTTTTTCTTTAAGTTCCATAAAAAATACAAGCCTCCGAATTTTTTCGCGCGGGATTATTTACGACCGTTTACGAATCGGAACCGCGAAAAGATTAACGCCGCTTCTTCGCCGCAAGCGGCTAATAAAAGGCTCTTTTCCGTATTCGCATAATACGGAAAACCGTTCTTTTTGCCGCTCAGAACAAAAAATGCAATATTTATATTCGCGCAATTCCAATTTATAACGACATATAGTTTATCAGGGCTTCTTTTTAAAATTTTACTCCGATCGATTTCATAACGGCTTTTATGCGGAGCGTTTTTGACTGCGCGTATTAAAAGCGCGCGCGTGGAAAAACAACAAGTACTATTCTCCGCATAAAAAGCGATAAAATCTACGGACGGTACGGTTTTAAAAGAAGTATACCGTCGCCCTGCCGATAAAAAAAAGAGCCGCCATATATCGGCAACTCCCGTTCAAGTATTTGTTACTTGCTATTTGTTACATTGACAATATATGTTTAATTTCTATGCAAAAAAGCGGCTAAAGTAAAACCAACCGAAAAAGAAATTAAACACAAAATAAACATTTCTCAATAATTTATTCATACTTTTATTATTATAAAACAAACTTTACGCTTTGTCAAGTATTTTTAACGGATTTTTTACACGCGCGAGGTTTTTTTGTTTTTAAATTACGCGGGGAAAACCTTTCGTGAACAAAAGGTTTTCCCCGCGCCCCTTTCTAAAAAACTTTAACATTTTTTTCATTATAGCGGACGGCGGCGTATCCGCTAAAAAAGGGGATTTTTCGCGGCGCGTCCGAAAAAAATCTTTTTTTGCCGGTCCGTTATTAGCGAGCGGTTTTTACCGGCGAATTCTTTATAACCGTTTATAAATCACGGAGGTCTTTTGAAAAGGAATGCGGGGGAAGCCGCCGACGCGCTTAAATTCCTTTTTGAAATTCAACCAAGCGGCGCGTACTGTCGCTTACGGCTACGCGTTTTCCGCTCCGTCCTCGTTTATCAACTTAACCGCCAAATTAAACTGCGCCTCGGCTCTTAACATTTCCGCGTTGTTCGCGCACGCTTTGAGTATTTTTTTGAGTATTTTGCCGATTGAGCGGTCGCGACAGCCCAACCTTTTCATATCCGCGCCGCCGATTTTCAAATCGGCTACGGAAAACGGCGCGCCCTCCGCCTTCATTTCGTCGAATATGCGGCGCATTTTCAGCGCCGACGGACATTCGCCTTCTTCCGTACCTTTGGCTTTATAATCCGCCTTTTTCAATTCGATAAGATCGTCTATAATATTGACGTTATCCTGTATGAACGCCCTGACCTTGGCGTCCGACGTTTCTCCGTCGATATCAAACATATGATTGCGCACCGACCCGAGTACGCCGTCTATTACTGCGGACGGGAATTTCATACCGCTTTGACCCATATATTCTTTCGCTATTTCCGCGCCGTATCGGGGATGGTTATAAGTGTTTCCGTTTTCGGCAAAACAGCGCGGCTTGCCTATGTCGTGGAACAGTGCGGCGGGACGCGCGTTTTTCGGCGCGTAAGCGACCGCTTTCGCTATGTGCGTGAAAACGTCGTACTTATGATACTTGCTCGGCTGAGCGAAACCGACGCAAGCCGCAAGCTCGGGCATAATGCGCTCGGCAAGCCCCGTCTCGGCAAGCAATTTCAGTCCGCGCTCGGGTCCTATCATATCCGGCGGCGCGTAATTCACCGCGTCTTTAAAACCGTCCGAATTCAAGATTCCGCAAAGTTCGTCCCTTATGCGCTCGCCGGAAATTTCGCAAATCAGCCCCGCGTTATCCTTCGCCGCTTTAAGCGTTTCCTCTTCTATCAAAAAGCCGTATTCCGCCGCGAACCGCACAAGGCGCATAAGACGCAAACCGTCCTCGGCGAGAGTTACTCGTGGCTCCGCGCATGTCCGCAAAACGCGCGCATCCAAGTCGCGCGCGCCGCCGAGAGGGTCCGCGAGCGCGTTAGCGCCGACGTCGTAGTATATCGCGTTCACCGTGAAATCGCGGCGTTTCGCGTCTTCGCAAATATCTCTCGTAAATTCCGCGCTTACGGGTCTGTGTCCCGCCGCGTAATTGTCGCGCCTGAACGCCGTATATTCAAATTCGCGGCCGCGAAAGAACAGCTTCAGCGTTCCGATTCTCGGATTTACGGGCGCAACTCTAAAACCGCCGCGATCCCCGCCGCCGTCGTTGTCCATAACCGCGCCGCCACCGTCACCGTAAACGCCGCGCGCGCGCGCGGCGTTTTTCAGCGCGTACACCTCTCCGGGTGCGAGCGGTCCGGCAACGTCCGTGTCGCGGCTTGGCAGACCCAGCAGCGCGTTCCGCACACATCCGCCGACGGCGTAAATTTTATGCGGATAAAACAGCTCCGCAAGAGCCCTCAGCTCGTTATCAATATCCAACCGCATACCGCGTCCTTTTTGTTTTTTTATATTATGCGCGGAAAACCTTTTTTTCACAAAAGACTTTCCGCATGGCCCTTTTCCAAAAAAACTTCGGCAATTTATTGTAAAATCAAAAAAACGGTGAAAATAAATCGCGCATAACCGTTTTGTATTCCTGAACGCTCCTAAAATTTTAGCGTTAAAAAAATTAAAACTCAAAAAACGCGATTTCGACCGCGCTTTTCGTAATGCGTATATTTTTACCTTATCGGGATGATTGCGCGGGGAAGAGGCTTCTCGGCTTGATTATTTTGCGGCAACAGCCCCTTTTGCATTTAATTTTTCGTAATTTTCCGCAGTTTACCTTAAAAATCAACTTTGACCAATCAGGATTCATCGATTATTCTTTCGGTTTAATAGACTTCCGACGTTAAAAGACAAAAAAATAATTTGTTAATATATACCGCGCTCCGTTAATATTCCGTGGAAAAAATTTACGACGAGCGGTTTGAACGGAAATCGTTGAAACGTCAGAGTTTTTTTGAAAAAAGCGCGCGGAAAACCCCTCGGGTTCACAAAAGGTTCACCCTCCGCGTAATCTTTAAAAAGCGACTTATCTTCCAAAAAATTTAATCCGCAAAATCCTACGCGTTTTTTCCGTTATTTTTACGCCGTCGCTTATTTCCGCACCCAATACGGCAAGCACGTCGCTTCCCGACGCTATTACCGGCGTTTCTCCGCGTAATCTTCTTTCGATTTTTATGTCTGTGAAATAATCGCAAAGCTTTTTCGAGCCGCCGCCGAATTTCCTAAATTTATCTCCATTCTCGGGCAGTCTGACGAGCGCGTCTTCCGGAATTTTATCCGCGTCCAAAAACAGCGTCTTCGCGCGTTTTTTTTCTGCGTTTTCGCCGCCGCGCGCCGCATTCTCGCGGCGCGGAATATTTCCGCCGTTCGTCCGCGTATTTTCCGCCGAATCATTCGCCGAATATATCGGATTTTCGCGGCGCGGAATGTCCAGAATATCCCCGCGAAAACCTTCGTCCGCAATTTCCGTTTCCCCGAACTCGATTTCGCCTCCGGAAAAGCTAAGGGTTCGCTTTTTCAAAGCCTCCGACAAACTCGCCGAAAGGCTCCCGCATATTCTTTTTTTGTACAACGTAACGCCGCCGTATTCCCTCGCCGCCGTAATCCCGAACGGCAGATCTATGCCGCGACCGTTTTGTCCGCGTATGAGCTTATGCAACTCGTCGATATGGCGTTTTTCTATATCTCGGTACACGCCGAACGTAGCGAAACATCTGTACAGGGCGGCATTAAGGAGCGCCGGCTCGGAAAACAGCCTTTCGGGTAGCGTAGTAGCATCCGCGCCGATAATCAATCCTGCCGCGTCGATTCGCGCGTCGATATAGCCGTTTATAGCCTCCGCGCTGTCCCTCAATCGCATGAGGGCTTTACCGTATCCCGGAAAACGCTCCGCCAAAAACGGAAAAACCTCGTTCCTTATAAAATTCCGCGTATACGCGGCGTCACCGTTCGACTCGTCCTCTATGTGCGGAATACGGTTTTCGGCGGCAAAATTTTCTATCTCGGCACGATCGAAAATCAAAAACGGACGCGCGAAAACGCCGTCCCTCTCGCTTTGCATACCGGAGAGTCCCCGAACGCCCGTCCCGCGCATAATCCGCATAAAAACCGTTTCGGCTTGATCGCCGGCGTGATGCGCGAGCGCGATTTTCGCGCATACGCCGCCGTCGCAAAGACTCTTGAACGCCTCGCGGCGTTTATTTCTCGCGCACTCCTCGACGCTTATTCCCTCCGCTTTCGCAAGCGCGGGAACGTCGAATGAGAAGCCGTAAAATTCCACGCCCGCCCTTTCGCAGTATTCCCTGACGAAGCCGCTGTCCGCGACCGAGCGCGCGCCGCGTATGCCGTGTTCGACGTTCACGGCGGCGACATTCAATCCCAATTCGCCATCCAACCGCTTCAAGGCGAACAATAGGCTCATCGAATCCACGCCGCCCGAAACGGCGGCGGCGACGGTCGTGTCCGCGTCAAACAGTTTTTTTGAAACAATTTCCTCTTTCAGCCTTTCAAGAAACATTTCGCCGCACCGTCCGTATTTTTTATTCCCGCTTTTATGAAAATTTTACGCCTTTCGTCCTTGATTTCCGTGAAAATATCAATGATTTTTTAATTCAATTCCCGTAGTCAGCCTTACGAAATTTTAACGATGCAAAAATTATCCGCATTTTTTCAATTCCGGTCGCGCGATTGGCGTTGTAAAAGCGTTCGCGTTTTTTATTCAACGCCTTACGCATTACAAAAATTCAGCCGCTCGTAAACTTCGCCGCCATCCGCATCGCAAAATTTCGGCGGTTTTTGACGGTTCAATTCTTCAGCGCTTTTGGGAAAACCGCTTGCGCATAAATAAAAACGTCTGATTTACGGGGGATCTTTGCGGTCTTCAAGGCGTTTCTCCGAAGTTTCCGGCTGGGTCCTGTAACAATAAAAAACGGTGAAAGACGCGAAAAAACATAAAGGCGCGCGTTATTCGTTTATGCGCGCGGTTCTTAGCTTTTCGTATTCTATCGCCGCGAAAATTAAGCCCGCCGCTCCAGAAAATTTGTTCGCCGCGCCGCCTCCGATTCCGTTAAAAAACTCTTTCAGCATCCCCGAAAGTCCCTTTTTACGGGTTTCCGGCATATAAATCGCGCCTCCGTCCGTCACGAGACCGTTTACGGCGTTCAAATAAGCTTTTTTACCCGTTTCGGCGTAGCCAGAATCTATTATGCCTGCCGAGGCGTTTTTCATACAACTCGCGGCGTAATAAGCCGCCGTGAACGGATCGGCGACTATAGACCCGTCCGCGTTTGAAACGGCGATTTTTCCTCCTTTTCCACCCGGCGCGCCGCCGCCATTCCCGCGTCCGTCGGTCAAAAAGCCCACGGACAACGACTTACGCCCGTTTCTGAAAAACGGATTGTACGAGCCGTCTATATTGCGGTAATTATTGACCGCCGTCGTCAGTTTCAATATAAGCTCGTTTATGTCTTTAAGTACGTAATCCTCGCCCTCCGCAATCAGCGAGAGTACGAAAAGGGCTATCACGTTATCGCGCGCGCGATAGTTCCGCCCTAACGGAAAGCGCAGTCCCGCCGCCTTAAAATAGGAGCGGTGAAAAAGGTTATCTTTTTTGTTCATCAATACCGCCGCGTAATTTTTCGAGTTCTCGGTAATTGCGTCCGCGCCTCTCCTCCCGCCGCCTGCGCCGTAATTGGCGTCGATACCGCCGCCGTTTTCGATTCCGCCCGCGCCGTTTTTTTGCCAAAGATATTCCGCCAGAACAAAGAGCATAACTCTCTCCGTGCGCAACGGATGCAGACCGCTTGCGGAAAGTCTCGCGGCATCCGCGTCGGGCAATTTTTTGCAAAGGTTTATAACGTAGGATGCCAAAGCTGCGTATTCCTTACAGCCCGTCCGCGCATACATCTCCGCGACCGTTATGACCGGCGCCGCATCCGCGAGGGAATTCACAAACGGTTCGGAACGCGCGTAGACGTCGCAAAAGGATTTCAGAAACATATAGTACCTGTCCTCGCCGATATATCCGTCCAACCTCGACAGCGCGAATCCGAACAAGGCGAAATCCGCCGTCCATTCCGGGCTCGTGTCCGCGGCGGAAACGATATAATCGCAGAGCGCGATGACTTTTTTCAATTCCTCACTTCTCGTCATAATATTTTCCTGTGATTTTTTTAAGGTTTATACGGTGAAAACCTTATGCTGCCGGAGCTTATGCGGAGAGAACCTTTTGTTCGCAAAATATTCTCCCCGCGCCTCTTTCCAAAAACTTTAACGATATATTTTACATAAAATAACGCCGTCCCGAAAACTGAAATTTAACGCTCCGTAAAGCGACGGTTTACGCAACTTATATTTCATATTTCACAAAAAACTTAGTTCCGGCGCCCGGTTTGCATAAAATTATTAAAGCTAAAATCTTTTGGAAACGGCGCGGGAAAAACCTTGTCCGCAAAAAAGCGCACCTATACTTTACCCTTATACTTCGCGTCCGCAGGTTTGCCTTCACGTCCGAAGAGTACGGAAAAAATATCGTTAAGGTCTAAATTTTCATTTTCCGCCAAAACTATAATATGGTAAAAAAGGTCGGCAAGCTCGTTCGCTAACTCCGTTTTGTCCTTATTTTTCGCCGCTATTATGACCTCGGCGGCTTCCTCTCCGATCTTCTTGCAGATTTTGTCCGTACCCTTATAGAAAAGATAATTCGTATACGAATTTTCCTTAGGCTCGCGTTTTCTTTCGCGCACGGTTTCCGCTATGTCGAACAGAATCTTATAATTATGAAACGTATCCTCCGCAAGCTCGTTAAAAAAACAGCTGTGCCTGCCCGTATGACACGCCGCGCCGGTCTGCAATACGCGGAAAAGTATACTGTCGAAATCGCAATCGGCATACGCTCCCGTTATACTCTGAAAATGCCCGCTCGTCCCGCCCTTTCGCCAAAGGCATTTGCGGCTACGGCTGTAATAGCACATACGCATTTCTCCGAGACTGATTTCCAGAGCCTCCCTGTTCATATACGCCTGCATAAGAACCTCACCCGTTACCGCGTCCTGCGTTATAACGGGCACAAGCCCCTCCGAATTGAATTTTATTTGATCGATATTTATCATAAATTTATCCCGTCCGTTACATACCGTGTCATTATATTACCTCCGTATTACCGCAATATTACCGTAGTATTATTCACCGTACTTATTAGCAATATTTACCGCAGATACGTATTTCCTTACCCAAAACGCGGTTTCATACCGCGCATTTTTAAGCGGTTCTATACCGCGATTTTTCCGATAACTTGCCGACGGTCCCACGTCCTGAGTTTCGCGTCATTTAAGATGTTTTTCGACGGCTTCGGCGCCGCGTTCAAAATGTGTCGAAACGCCGTCGTTTTTATTCGGCGGCGACCGCCGACGCCTCTTTCAAATCTATTGTTCCGACGTATAAAGCCTTACCCAAAATCACCCCGTAAAGCCCTCTCTCTTTCAAGCGTTTTATATCGGTGAGAGACGCAACCCCGCCGCTCGCTATTACGTTCAAGCCGCTTTCATTTTGCAATTTAAAGCTGCTCTCGACGTTTACTCCGGAAAGCGCGCCGTCTTTTGAAACGTCAGTATAGACCACGGTTTTAATGCCGACCGCCTTTATTGTCGCACATAAATCCGACGGCTTAACGCCGCCGTCCTCTAACCATCCCTTTATGGAAACCTTTCCGTTTTTTTCGTCCACACCGCAGATAATCCGCTCGCCGTATACCGCCGCCGCTTCTCTAAAAAAAACGGGGTTAGTAACCGCCGCGCTACCGATTACGGCGCGCCGGACACCCATATCGTTCAAGCAAAGCTCCATTCTGTCCATATCTTTAAAGCCGCCGCCAAGCTGTACGGGAATGCCGGCAGTACGGACTATTTCGCTAATAATTTTATCGTTTACGTACACGCCGTCAAACGCCGCGTTCAGATCGACGACATGTAAAAACTCCGCGCCAAAATCCGCCCACTTTTTCGCCAAATCCGCAGGATTGCCGTACACCGTAGCCGTCTCGCGTTTGCCGAGCGTCAGCCGCACCGCCTTTCCGTCCAAAATATCGATTGCGGGAAATAAAATCATATTTAAAACTCACCTTTAACGCGGCGTTCCTCACCGTATACGCCGTCATTCCGACATTCGCTTACTTTCACGGCTATTCCAAAACACCCTTAGAGGACGGTATTTTGTCACTCACTATCCTAACCGCGTCGCTCAGCACTTTCGCCAAGGCCTTAAAAATCGCCTCGGCGATATGGTGCCCGTTCGAGCCGTAGAGTAGATTTATATGGAGCGTAATGCCGCCGTTAAAAGCGAGCGCGCGCATAAATTCCTCTATTAAATCCAAATCAAAATCGCCGGTCTTACCCTTTAAACCGACGTTAAAAACCAAAAAAGGTCTGCCCGAAACGTCAGCCGTAACGCGCGCCAATGCCTCGTCCATAGGCACGGCGATATCCGCGTATCTTTTTATGCCTTTTTTGTCGCCCAAGGCGATTTTTATACATTGCCCGAGCACAATCGCCACGTCCTCGACTGAATGATGAAAATCGACGTCGAGATCGCCTTTACAGCGGACGTCGAGATCAAAACCGCTATGCACGCGGAAAAGATCGAGCATATGATCAAAAAAGCCTATGCCGGTATTCGCGCCGCCGCACCCTCCTCCGTCGAGGTTTATGCATACCGTTATATCCGTCTCCTTGGTTTTCCTCTTAATTTCAGCCGAGCGTCCGGTCATAATTTTTCTCCGTTTATTATTTTTGTTTTTTAATTTTTTAACTTAATCCGCGCCGCACAAGTCCGTTTTGCGCGGAATAAACCGCTACTTTTTCGCGTTTATAAACCGGCGTTTTCCTAGGTATAAATTGTCCTTTTTTTTCACTATAACTATAGTTGTTATTTCGCCGCGTAATTTACCGCCTTTTTTCGCGTCATAGACCGCCGCTTTTACTCCGTAATCTATCGTTTCCTTACGGCGTAATTTACAATTTTTTCATTTATCCGCACCGTTCGGATTATTATTGTTTTTTATGCGCGCCGAATATTTTTTTATCTCGTTAGTCGCCAATTTATCGCAACGGTTATTATATTCGTTATCCGCGTGTCCTTTGACTTTGACGAAAGTATATTTATGGGGCTTCAATTCCAAAAGTAGCAACCTCCATAAATCAGTATTCAGTATTTTCTTTTTTTCCGCCGCCGCCCAATTGTCGCGCCGCCATTCGTCCAGCCATCCTTTTTCAAAGGCGTTGACGACATAGGAACTGTCGCTGTACACGCACACTTCACACGGCTCTTTCAAAGCCCTCAGCGCGGCTATCACCGCGAAAATTTCCATACGGTTATTAGTTGTTTCGGCGACATAGCCGCTGATTTCCTTTTCCGCGCCCTTGAACGTCAGGATCGCGCCGTAGCCTCCCGGTCCGGGATTCCCCGAACACGCGCCGTCAGTGTATATATCCACCTTTTTCGCCATAAAATCAAACATTCCAAACACAATTTCCGACCGTTATGCGAACACGCCGTATAAACGCCGAATAAATTCCTTTCTGTTTACCGGATATCGCGCGTGTTTTCGCCGCCTTAAAGCGAACCGAAATAAACCTCTAAATAAACAAATTCCTCTCTCTATTTGCCCAATTCACGCGCCCGCGCCGCCGCCGCCGCGACGCCTTGTCTAATGCCGTCTTTGACGCCCGTTTTGTCAAAAACGCTCAGCGCGGCTTCCGTAGTGCCGCCTTTGCTCGCGACGTTTTTTATGAGCGCATCCAAGTCCCGATCGGACTTTTCGGCAAGCTCCGCCGCGCCTTTAAACACCGATATTGACAGCCTACGCGCCTCCTCGCATGTCAAACCGTTCTCGACGCCGCCTACGATAAGCGCGTCTATAAACGTGTAAACGTATGCTGGTCCGCTTCCGCTCACAGCGGTAACGGCGTCGAATTTTTCCTCCGGTAGCTCAATTGTTTCACCCAGCGCGCCGAATATGCCGAACACAAAATCCTTTTCATTTTCCTTATAGCCGTCGAACGCAAGCGCACAAATTCCCTTGCCGATGAGGCAGGGCACATTGGGCATTACGCGGCAAACATTAATATTTCCGAACGCCGCCTTGATCGCGCCTATTCCTATCCCCGCCATAATCGTTAAAACCGCTTCGGCTTTAAGCGAATCCGCAAGCTCTGCCGCCGCCGATTTAAAGGTCTGCGGCTTGATTGCGAACAGGACATTTTGCGAGTTTTCCGTCAAAAATTTGTTATCCGCCGTAACGTCGAAGCCCGCGTCCTTAAACCCGCCGAGCTTATCCGCGTCTATATCGCTCACTATAATCCCTCGCGGATTCAGCGTTTTTCCGCGAATAATTCCGCCCGTAATCGCGCGCGCCATATTGCCCGCGCCTATAATTCCCAATTTGTATTTAAATTCCGACATGAGTTTTCCCCCGTTTAACATTTTATTTATCCCGTACATCCCATAACGCGTCCTTATGCCTTTTTCGGCTTTTCAATCCCGCGCATAAGCGTAATAACGGCAAATAAGCCCCGCGCTAAACGGCGTTTTCAATTTCGCGAAACGTGCGGAAATAAAGACTGCGGGCATTTTTTTAAATTATTACGCGAATTTTTCCATATTCGGATTTAATTTCTTGAACTTTTCCCTTGACATTCCGAAAGGAATATAATATAATAAAAACATGCTGTTCTTAGGGGAGTGGCTCAACGGTAGAGTAGCGGTCTCCAAAACCGTAGGTTGCGTGTTCGAATCGCGTCTCCCCTGCCAAAGCTTCGCAAATCGCGGAGCTTTTTTATATATACCGCAGACACCTTATTTTGACGTATTATATCATTTTCACGTCGCAAAGTCAAACGATATACCGCAGTAGTTTTTTTAATTTTAAATTGATTGCGGCTTTAATAACCCCAAAAGGCTTTAAGCTTACAAATACACCTCCGGAAGGCTATACGCGAACAGTACGTATATGAGCACAAAAAGTTTCGCCCCGAACGGAGCGAACAAAATTTAATTTTTGCGGAAATTCGTATAATCATCAAACGTAAAAAAGGACAACCTTACCGGATGTCCTTTTTATCTACCCTTTCGGTTTCACACGCCAAGCGGGTCTTCGTCAATCAAATTGCGGTTTTAATACCGCCGCCTCTAAACGTCTATATAAGCCGTCGTCCGATCTGACCGTATTTTTGACAACGTTTTCAATATCACTTTTATTGTCCGCTTCCCGATGCTTTCGCCAAGTATTTTTTGAGCTTCCGCAACCTTTTATTTTTCCTTTCGCTACATACTCATTGTTCGCTTCCGTTTCGCCGCGCCGCCTACGATCCCGCTTGACCCGAACCGCCCGCGCTTCCCGTAGTTCCGCTCGAAGCGTTTTGCCCGAATACGCCCTTGTTTCCGCCGGAGCCTCCGGCTCCGCCGACGCCGCCTTTTCCTCCCGCGCCCCCGTCGCCATTTATGCCATTATAGGTAGTTAATATTCCGTCGCCTGACGTTTCGTCTTTTTCGTTCCCCTTAATTGCGACCGCGCCGTTACCGCCGTCGCCGCCTTTTCCTCCTCCGCCTCCGTTACCTCCGTTGCCGCCGTTGCCTGCTTCGCCGACATAAACGCTATCATCGCTCCCGCCGGTCCCGCCGGCTCCCCCGTTTCCTCCGTTGCCTCCCGCGCCGCCTCTTCCTCCGTTTCCGCCTTTGACTTCAATCAAACCCGTCGCCGTTTTTAATTCCGTACACGCTATGGCGTAAGAGCCGTCGCCGCCTTTTCCTCCCTGTCCGCCTTTGCCGCCTATGCCGCCCGTAGCTCCTTTCTCCGCGTCATGGCGCGAAAAAATACTTCTTCCCGAAACTTCCGACGTATGCTTGCCTCTTCCGCCCGCACCTCCGTTGCCTCCCACGCCGCCTTTTCCTCCGTTGCCTCCCTGTCCGCCCGTAATTTTAAGCGAAGAACCGTTTTCGCCCGAAATCAAACTAAGAAATTTTGCGGCAATTCCGACGCCGCCGTCGCCGCCGTTCAAACCGACCGAGCCCGCGCCGCCGGCTCCGCCGACCTGTCCCGTACCTCCGTTTATGCCGCCGCTCCCTATTCCGGTTCTGTTTCCGCCGTTTCCGCCGTTGCCTCCGGTAATACTGTTATGACCGATATAGTAAATATTAAGCGTCGCGTTTATCGCCGACAATGCGGCGGCGCCGCTACTTCCCGCAATATTATTCGCGCCGTTCACGCCCGCCGGCGCCGAAAATTTAAAGTTTTGAAGATACAAGTTATAAGTACCGCCGCCGGTATAGCAAATCGTCAAATTATATGCGGCATTTACGTTTCCCGCTATCAGCACATTATCCGCATTGATCGTCAGCTTATAATAAGCGGTTGTCGATAAACCGTTGAAGTCAATTAACGCGTTGCTCGCGTTTACCGTATTGCTTTCAATCGCGGACGCGGTCCACTTATTTTCCCACCAAGCGGCGGTCAAATCTATAGATTTTTTAAACTCTTGCAGCGAAGCCGCCGCCACGTCAAAAAAATTTCCGCTTTTGTCCTTCCAGCCGTTAAAAACATGTCCCGGTCTTTTAAGACTCAAATTCAGCAACGCGTTCACCGGAAAGCCGTCGGATATATCCGAATCCAATTCATACGAAAGATAGCCGTCGTGGCAGACATAACGCAAAGTTTCAGTTGAAGCGGTCCAAGGATTATCAAAATCCAAATTCACATTATAGACCGTATACTTCCATTGCGCCACGCAAAAAACGTCGGTCAACGGCTTGCTGTCCGCCGTCAAAGCGACTCCCGTACCGCTTAACCGCCACCCTTCGAACGTTTTATAATCCGAAACGGGTTCCGGAACGTCCGACAACGAAACCGTCTCTCCGTAAGCGACTTCTTTCGTATAATACGCGTTCGCGTCGCCTTGTTCTTCAAAAAAAGTTATCGTAAATTTATTCGGACACTCGAAAAGCTCCGCTTCGCTGTCGGCATATACTTCGTTCGTTAAATTTTCACGTATCTCCGCCGCAATGTTCGCGAACACGTTTCCGTATACGTCGCGCCAGGAATAGCCTTCTTTGATATAATTATTCAAAGAGTGCAATTCTAAAACGGTATAGACCGTCTCCTCTCCGTTGACCAATTGATTCTCTTCGTCGTACAAGAAGATGCGATAATTTATCAGCTCCGTTTTCGCGAAGAGCTTCCATTCCTCTCCAAGCTCCTTGTCCCAGAGCCGGTTGACCGTAAACCGTTCGCCGTTTTCGTCAAACCAACCGACAAAACGGTAGCCCTTTGCCGCCCGATATTCCGGCAGCGCCGGCAGATAGGAACAATACTCCGCCGTTATCGGTTCAAAAATTTTCGCGGAAAAATCTTCGCCGTCGTAAAAAGTTATATTACTTGTTTGCGCCGAGATATAATCGGCGTACCTGCTCCAGTCCGCTTTATAGCCGTTTTTCGCATATCCGCGCACAAAAATCGTAAAGCCGGATATCTTTTCGGATATATTTCCGAAAGAATTATTTTCGGCGAGGGCGGGATAATAATCCTCCGCGTACACTTCTTCGAGGTTGTCGCATTCCGCGAAAGCGTTCTGCCCGATTCTTCTTACGCCGTTCGGCAGTCCGAGCTCGGTAAGTCCGGCGCATCCCTCGAAGCTGCCCGTATCTATCGCTTGAACCGTTCCCAAATTCAGCTCCGTCAGGCTTACGCAGCCGGCGAAGGCGTAGTTTCCTATCTCCGCGACTCCCGCGAATATTATTTCGTTTAGCTCCGCGCAGCCGTAAAACGCTCCTTCCGGAATATACTCCTTATAAATTTCGAGCGAATGAAAAACGGTTCCGCCGAAAGCGTAAGGGCTGATTTCGTAAGCTAGATTGTTCGGTAAATTATCCGGCAAAACTATTTTTTCCACGCTTCCGGTTTTCGCGGCGGCGGTTCCGGTAATTTCGCTTTCCGTGTGTACGACTCTGAAAGCTCCGACTATACGGAAGAACGGCAGCGACGCGTTTAAGTAATCGGCGGGATTGAAAACGGCGTTCTCCCCGGCGTTATTATACCCCAGCAGCATATCGTTTACTAAAAAAATCCCGTTTTCTCCTTGCTCCTCGATTTTTTCTTTAAGCCACGTACTGTCGGAAAAATTCCCCTTCCCGATTTCCGAAACGTACTTCCCGATGTAAACGAAAGCCGAGTCGCCTTTAAAAACGTCCGAATCGATTTCGACCACTTTTTTACCGTTCAGGTATTCGGGAATTATTATCGAAGCTTCGGGCGAAAAGCCTTCCTTCACGCCCGTTATCCGGACGCTTTCGGCGTCGCAAGCCTCCGTTTCGTAAATATGGTTTTCATACGCGTAATTAAAGCCGGTAGAAATCCGTATATCGTTCAGGATATAGTTTTTCGTATCGTCCGCGTAGACGTTATAGTTATGCGCTCCGGGGTCGCCCTGATCCTTGCCTCTGGCGTCTCCGAATTCGTCCGCTTCGAGCACGCGGTAATGCGTTTTAAAGCCGTTATATCCGTTCGCCAATTGCGATTTCAAATCTATAAACAAATCGCTGGTTATAATAATCTCCCCGTTCTCGAATCCGACCCATTGAGAGACGATATAAACCAGCGCGGCGGGAGCGATAGCCAAAACGCCCGCGAGGTCTCTCAGAACGCCCGCAATCTCCGCCGCGTCCGATTGATAATTCGCGGCGGAATTTACCGCCGCTATAACCTCGTCGGCGATATTCAAATTCGACATGATATTATCCGTCAGCGCGAGGATACCCGCCCGCAATTCGAGACCGTCTATCCCGAAAAAATCTAAAACGGCGTCGGTTATTCCGTCGATCAGCGAGAGCGGCGTCGCCGCTAACGCCGCCGACGTAACGGTCAGAGTTACCAGAACGTAAGCCGTCAGAGCTATTCCCGCCGCGGTAACCGCCGCCGCGCCCGCGCCCGCCGCGCCGAGTATGCCCGCGAGCGCGTCTATCGCGTCGGCGGGATTGTATTTTTCATTGATTACCTTCAGCGCCGCGCCGAAAAACGCGGTCAAGGTTGACGGCGACACGCCGGAGACGAGCTCGGCAAGCAGCGCGTCCATATAGCTCATTCCGACCGCCGCGCCTATCGCGTGCGCGTTTATGTTCACGCCCGCCGTCGCGGCGGCGGCGTTCCACGCGTTTCTGTCCGACATAATTTTCGTCAGATTGATAAAATCTATCGCGCCCCCGTCTATGAAGCCTTCGAGGAAGCCGCCGAGGCCCAAATCTCCGGGCAAAAGAATATTGATAAGCTCTTGCAGGCTTTCGGTCTCGGAGAGCGCTTGGACAAGCTCCGTAAGCCCCGGTATCAGCGCGGCTTTGCCGAGGGC
>JAISOS010000013.1 GCA_031275485.1 Clostridiales bacterium
AGACCTATGTCGATACGTTAAAGGCGCAGGGCGTGTTCGACGCGGATGCGCAAAAAGCCGCGCTCGAACAGGCGCTATCAGCCGCGCAATCGAGTATATCCGCCGACGCTAAAACAATCTTCGCGGCGAATGTCGGCAACCTCGACGACTGGCTGACCACCGCAGTCGAAGCCGCCGTTAAAGCAAGTAAATAATTCCGCAAAAAGCCCTCTGAAAAAAAATCGGAGGGCTTTTTTACTTTTTATAGTCTTTTGAGAGTAAAACCCCAAACTTTCCCGACTTAAAGGTGAAAATATTAGGGGTTCGCACACTACAAACTATGGTGGAGCGGAGCAAACCGCTGTCTAACCGCCATTTTGCTTAATATTGTATCGTTTTGGTTTTTTTATGTCAATCTCTTTCGGGGCTTTTTAAACTTTATCTTTACCTAAAAAGAACAATACCCAAACATACAAACCGAGAAAATGGAACAATATAAAGCATTCTTACGCCGTATCCAAAACATAGCCCGTATGGACGCAAACGGTAACCTTGAACTTGTCCCACTTTCACCCGAAGAATGTAAAGATTTGCCGTTTTAAAAATACACTCTCAAATTGTTTTACTTTTATTTTTAGTAAGATAGTTGATAGAACAAAAGGAGAAAAATGCGTTTTTTAGGGAACAAGACACGAATGCTTGATAATATAAATTCCGTTATTGTGCAAAACAATATTGGAGGGGATGTTTTTTGCGACTTATTTTCGGGGTCGGGTTGCGTAGGCGAATTTTTCAAAAATAGATTTTCAATTATTGCAAATGATTATTTATATTGTTTAAGTGTAATTAGTAGAGCGAAACTTGAAAACAAAAGCACTCCTAAATTTTTGAAGTTTACAAAACAATTCGGCGTTGACCCATTCAAATATTTCAATGACAAACAATTTCAAGCAAATGCACAATATTTTATTACAAACAATTATTCGCCAAAGGGCAATAGTCAATTCTTTACGGAAGAAAACGCAACGAGAATTGATGGCATTCGTATTGAGATTGACGAATTATATAAGAATTTAATCATTGACGACCGAGAACGAAGTTTCTTACTTGCGTCTTTGGTTGAAAGTGTTATGGGTGTTTCAAATACTACTGGCACATATGAAGCATACTTAAAAAACTGGGATAAAAGAGCATTCAAAAAACTTGAACTAACACCTATTGAAATCGGCAATGTAAATGCAATAAAAACAAATACCGTTTATAATAAAGATAGCAATGAACTTATACGCACGATTAAGGGAGATATTTTATATATTGACCCACCTTATACAATCACGGATTATAGTTCGGCATACCATTTACTTGAAAGTATTGCCAAATATGATTATCCACGCATAAGCGGAATTACTGGGCGTAGACAAGAGTTAAAGAAAAAATCAAAATACAACCGTAAAGAAAACAGCCCGATACAGTATCGATAGACGAGGAGGACGATAACGGCGTACCGCGCGCGGATAAGCTGTCGGACGACGGCGCGGCCGAGGAGGCTATGCTCTGCAACATTAACGCGAGTGAGGCTTTGAGCGCGATTATAAATGCCGCGACGGACAGACAACGCTCAATCGTCGAATGCCGATTGAGCGGCAAAGGGCAACGAGAGATAGCCGCCGAAATCGGGATATCTCAATCGCGGGTAAGCCACGACTTAACGGGACTAAAAGAACGGTATACGGTGGAGGCGGCGCGATAACCGGATAAGCGTGAACGGAGGTGGTGAGCGGATGTCGGGAAACAATAATTTAACTCCGTTTACACCCGGCGAAAGAGCTAAAAAATGCGGTAAAAAAGGCGGCGAAAAAAGCGGAGAAGCACGGAGAGAACGCAAAGCGTTAAGGGACGAGATAGCGGAGATTTTAAGTACTTCCGTAAGCGGTATGATATGTGTAAACGGCAAAATCCGCGAGGTAAATAATAGGACATTGCAAAATTTAGGCGTATTATCGACGGTGGAAAATTGGATAGAAACGGGAAATCATAAGGCTATAAGAACCATCGCCGAAATAACGGGCGAATTGAAGCCTAAGGAAGAGGAGCAAAACAGCGAATCGCAGCGCGTTGAGAATATCCTCGTATTGATAAGAACGGCGGCTGAAACGGCGGAGGACGGGAACGGTGATAAATAGCGCGATAGAATTAAGTCCGAAGCAAGCCGAATACATACGCGAGGCGCACCATCTTTTCAACGGCAAGATAGGCGCGACGCAATGCGGCAAGACATATATCGATACCCTGTACGTGATACCGCACCGTATAATCGAACGGCGCGGAAAGCCCGGCTTGAACTTCATAACGGGCGTATCCAAGTCCACGCTTAAACGGAATATCATAGAGCCTTTAAAAGAATTGTGGGGAGATAATCTCGTATCGGACATAAACAGCGAAAACGTCGCGACGCTGTTCGGCGAAAAGACGTATTGCATAGGCGCGGAGAAAATTTCACAGCTTAGCAAAATCAGAGGCGCGAGGATAAAGTACCTGTACATTGACGAGATTGTAGATATAAACGAGGAGGTATTTAACTTCCTGCCCACGCGGTTATCGTTCGACTACTCGATATGCGACTTCACGGGCAACCCGTCGTACCCGACGCATCATATAAAAAAGTTTATCGAGCGGACGGATATAGACGTATACTGTCAAAGCCTGACGCTGTACGATAATTTATTTCTGCCGCCGCAGGTCATTAAGCAGTACGAGGCTATGTACAAAGGCACGGTATATTTCGACCGTTACGTACTCGGGAAGTGGCGGCGTGCGGAGGGCGCGATATACCGCAAGTTTGCGGACAATCCCGCGCCGTTTATGATACCGAAGCCCGACCCGAAAACGCTTGACCGCATAAACGTCGGCGTGGACTTCGGCGGCACGGGCAGTAAACACGCCTGCGTGGCGACGGCGGTAACGGATGACGACAAGCTGATAGTCTTAAAGGCTAAATCAATACCGGCAAAGGACACGGACACTGACGACCTTATCACGCGCTTTATTCTGCCGTTCGCGGCGGGCATTGAAAAGGAGTACGGGCGGCTCGACGGAATGTATTGCGACAGCGCGGAACAGACTATTATCAACACGGTACGCAGACGGAGCGATATAAGCGTATATAACAGCATAAAGAACGAGATTAACGACCGAATACGCGCCACGGTAATAGCGATGGGCGAAGGTCGTTTTTTTATAGTCGAAAACGAGTGCGCCGACCTTGTGAAAGGGCTTACGGACGCGGTATGGGATAAGGACGAGGTGAACGACGTGCGGCTCGACGACGGCACGAGCGATATAGACGTGCTGGACGCGTTCGAGTATTCGTTCGAGTATTATCTGTATAAATTTCAGAGGTAGGGCTATGAACTTTTGGTATAGAGTAAAAAGCGCTTTGACAAAGCTATTCGGCAAAAACAAAATGACGGTAACGCAGAATCAAATAACCGAGAACGCCGAATTCGAGGATGCTTACGAGAAACAGGCGGGCTATAACATAAGAGCAATATTCGCGAATACGGTGGCTATGCACGTGACGATGGAAAGCGCGGCGGGCGTATACGAGCAGAACGGCGATAAGCGGACGCAGACTAAGCGGACGGAGTTATTAGACAAAGCCGTACAAAGGCTGTGGTTCGATATCAAGCGCATAGTCGCCCGCGTATGCGGCACGGGCGGCGCGGCGATAGCGCCGTATGTCGAGGCGGGCGAGATATACTACGACATAGTTGCGCAGGGCTGTATAGCGATTAACCGTATGCGCGGCGACGAGATAGTAGCGGCGACGGTGCTGGCGGACGAAGCGGAGATAAACGGGTATAAGTATTATAGGTGGATAGATTACAGTATCGATACGGACGGAGATAAGAACGTTCTTACGATAACGAATAAGGCGGTACGCGGCGCGGAGCAAAGCCCCGTGCCGCTTGCGGACATAGAGCAATGGGCGGGGATAGCGGAGGAGATACGAATAAACAACGTTGACCGCGTACCGTTCGCGTATATCAAATCCCCCGCCGATAACCGCCGCGTGAATAACGTTTACGGCGTGCCGCTGACCTACGGACACGAGGATATTATAGCGGACATAGCGCAAACGCTTAAACAGATTGACAAAGAGTATGAGTTGAAAGAGCCGCAACTCGGCATAGATGACCGTTTGCTTGACGTTAAAGGCAAAAAGCCGCGGCAGGGCATATACCGATTGTTAAACGGCGGCTCCGTTAAAGATAAACCTATGTGGGAGATATTCGACCCGGCAATACGCGACAGCAGTTTTTACAACAAGCTTCAAAATCAGTTCGCGCTGCTTGAAAAGGCGGTGGGAACCTCGCGGGGCGTGTTGACAGATAGGACGACGACGGCGGCGACGGCGACGGAGATATTTTCGAGCAACAGGGAAACTCACGCGCTTGTCGAGGATGTCAGGAACGCGGTGGAAAAGGGCTTGCGCGATTTTCTTTACGCCTGTAATATGCTTGCCGAATACGCGAATTTAACGCCGCCGAGCGGCTATACGTTTTCTATCGAGTGGGATTACTCGCTCATTGAAAATTCGTCGGAGACGTGGGCGCAAATGCTTCAAGGCAGGGACGCGGGCGTGGTAAGCGGCGCGGAACTGCGCGGGTATTTATTCGGAAGCGAGAGCCGCGAGGACGCGCAAAAAGCCGTTGACGCAATAGCTAAAGCCGAGCCGCCTCTAAGGAATATGCTCATAGGCGCGGGAGGCGGCGCGGGCTATGCTGAACAATAAGCAATTGGAGATATTGCCTTCGCGTATGGTCAATCGCATAGACGAGTTGAACCGGTACGTGCTGAAAAAGATAGGCGGTAGGATAAAGGCGATAGGCAAGCTTAACGCGAGCGAGGTAAACGCTATGTCGAGGCTCGGAGCGATGGGCGCGGACTTGGACGACATAAAGCGCGAAACGGCGAAAATAACGCAAAAGAACATAAGCGAGATAGACGAAATATTCGAGATAGCCAAGACCGAGCATTACGACTTCGCGGCAAAATACTTCGCTAAACGCGGGCTTGACGCGGATACCGCGTTCCTCGCGGATTACGTCGAAAGCGTCAAAGCGGTGACCAAAGAGCAGTATTTGAACATATCTAAAACGACGGGCTTCGACATTGACGGCTACAAGAGCGTACAAAAGGCGTACCGGGAAGCGATAGACAAGGCGGTATACCTTGTAAGCGCGGGCGTAAAGGACTACAAGAGCGCGATACGCGACATGCTGAGGAAGTTAGGCGAGAGCGGCTTAAAGACGGTAGAGTACAAGAGCGGCGCGGCGCGGAGCTTGGAGAGCGCGGTCAAAATGAACGTATTAGACGGCGTGCGCGAGGTCAACGCGGGGATGAGCCGGCAAGCGGGCGAAAAGTACGGCGCGGACGGAGTGGAAATATCCGTACACGCGAACTCCGCGCCCGACCACGAGGACATACAAGGACGGCAATTTACGTATGAGGAATTCGATAAGCTCCAAAATCAAATGCCGTTTAAAGACGTAACGGGGCGGCGGTTCGCGGCGATAAAGCGTCCGATAGGAATGTGGAACTGCGGACATTATACGTTCGACATAATAATCGGCGTGAGCGAACCCGCCTACGGCGAAAAGGATTTAAGGCGGTACAAAGCGAAGAACGCTAAGGGCTTCACCTACGAAGGGCATAAATACACGGGCTACGAAGCCGAGCAGACGCAAAACAGGATAAAATCCGAGTATCGAAAGGCTCGCGGGGCGTTCGAGCTTGCGGAAAGCGCGGGCGATAGCGCGCTTGCGGGCGGATACCGCTACAAAATGACGGTGTTAGAACACCATTACAACAAATTCAGCGCGGCGGCCAAAGATTTTTACGCCGAACCGTTGACAAATTTTGAGGAAAGTAGTAATATAATCACACGGGATTATCGCAAATACGAGCGGCAGGAGGATATATCCGAAGCCTTCAAACGGCAAGCGGACGGTATTTCCGGTACAGAGAAAGAAAATATAAGAGATTATACCGGCAATTTGCATTTTACGCTTAACCAAGCGGCGCGGGGCGGAGGCAGGGTCGGCGACCCGACAGACCCGAAATACGATAAGTATTTGAAAGACGCGGATAAATCCTTAACCGATTTATTAGAGCGTTCGCGTGTTCCCGAGGACGTCACGGCATGGCGCGGAGCGGAATTGAGAACTATTTCGCAAAGCAGCGTCTTGTCAAAATTGCCGATAGAAAAATGGAAAGGACGAATAATAGACGACAAGTCTTTCGTATCGACCTCTATTTTAGAAAGAGGGGCGAATAAAAGGAAAGAGGCGTTTATGGAGATATCCGTACCGAAAGGCGCAAAGGGCTTATATATAAACGAGGTCAACCTATACAAAGACATAGAGTTTGAATTGCTATTGCAAAAAGGAACTAATTTTATGATAAAAGATGTTAGACGGGAAAATGGTAAAATCTTTTTATGGTTGGAGGTAATACTATGAGTACGCTTCAAGAACGAATGGATGACGCGCAATTTGAAGTACACACGCCGATTTGTCTTTTCTGTTTAAATAAGAGGGAAAATGAACAATACGGATGGCGTTTTTTGTGCGATATTAGGGAGGAGATTCCGCGTGATGTTAGGTATGCGAAAAGTACTAAATGCCGAGAGTTCTCTTTAGATGATGAGGAATGGGTTTTAAATAAGCCACTAATGCCGGAGGACTTTGACCCAAAGACCATAACGGAGTAAATTTTGCGGAAGTCCGCAAAAGCCATTATAAAAGTAATTACTTTTAGTATCACAACGCGCAAACAAGGACAACCCTTACGGGGGCTGTCCTTTTTGTATACAAAAATATGAGCGTACACTCGTTAAACGTACACCAGAGGAGACGCGACCTCCGATATCAAAGCGTCTGGAAAAGGAGTAACGGTATGGACAGGAAACAGTTAGAGGAATTGGGCTTGGAAAAGGACGTTATCAACAAGATAATGGACATTCACAGCGCGGACGTGAAGAAACACGAGTCCGATATGGCCTCTGTCAAGGGCGAGCGCGACGCCGAAAAAAAGCGCGCAGAACAGTTACAGCAGAGCGTGGACGGCTTGAAGCCGCTTTCGGAGACGAACGAGGCAATCAAGAAAGAGCTTGAAACGCTCAAAGCGGCGCAAAAGGAGGCGGAGGAAAAGGCGAAAGCCGAAGCCGCCGACAAGACGCTGACGGACGGTATACGCGCCGTTTTCGGGGATAAGAAGTTTATCAACGAATACACGGAAAACGCCGTTATCGCCCAAATCAAAGCCGAATACGGCAAGCCGGAGAACGCGCCGAAGGGAGTCGCGAAAATATTCGAGGAATTGACGAAGGACAAGGACGGAATATTCGCAAGCTCGAACCCCGCGCTTCCGCCTAAGATGGGCGGGTTGGACTTAAATCCCGTAACGGACGACAAATTAAGGGCGGTTATGGGACTGCCCGCAGAAAGCAAGAAGTAAAATTTAAAATTCAAGGAGATTTAACATTATGCCAATAGCATTAGCAAAAAAATTTACCTCGCTTTTAGACGAGGTATACAAAAATTCGTCGGTGACGAGCGACTTGACGAGCGACGGCGCGCTGATAAGAGCGGGCGCGAACGCGAACGAGATAATCTACCCGCAAATCGACGTGTCGGGACTGGGCGATTACAGCCGCAACTCGGGTTATACGTCGGGCGCGGTCAACCTTGCGTGGAAAACAACGGCGTTCAATTACGACAGGGGTACGAAAATATCCATAGACGCGATGGACGACGAGGAGACTATCGGTCTTGCGTTCGGCCAGGCGGGGGCTACCTTGCAGAGAGAGAAAGTCGCGCCGGAAGCGGACGCGTTTTTCTTTGCGACGCTCGCGAGCAAAGCGGGAATATCCAAAGTTCAGGAGACCTACGCGAGCGCGGAGGCGTTTCTTATGGCTCTGCTCGCGGCGAAAAACAAGCTTGACGAGGACGAGGTGCCGGAGGAGAACAGATACCTTTACGCCACGCCTACGCTTCTTAACGGCGTGATGGCGTTGGACACGACCAAAAGCCGCGAGATATTGGCGCATTGGGCTAAAAGGACGGCGACGCCGCAGACGCGCTTTTATACGGCTATCGACCTTCTGGACGGCAGGACGGCGGACGAGGAAGCAGGGCATTTCAGGAAATCGGCGGGCGCGTTCGACTTAAACTTTATGATTATCCACAAGTCGGCAATCATTAAATACGATAAGCACGTAGTAGGCAGCGTAATATCGCCCGACGCGAACCAGAACGCGGACGCGTATATCCTCAAATACCGCAAATACGGCATTGTGGACGCGTACGCAAACAAACTCGCGGGTATCTATGCGAGCTATAAGGCCGCGGAAGAGGAGGGCGCTTAATATGAGGACGGTAGGATACGTAAAAACGGCCGAGGTTAAAGACAAGCCCGCCGAACCGAACGCGAAAACGGGAACGCAGGAAGCGGAAACGCGGACGGAAACGGTAAGCAAGCTGCAAAGAGACGGCAAGAAGTAGAAAACGGGAGGCGGGTATGAGATATTTAAGCTATACGGAATATCGGAATTTAGGCGGCAATTTAGACGTTGCCGCCTTTACCCGTCAGATATTCCGGGCGGAAAAAAAGGTCGATATACACACGGTCGGGCGGCTTATCCGCGAACCCGAGATAAGCGTGACGGTCAAAGCCTGTCTGCGCCGGCTCGTCGATTATATGCATACTACGGACGGCGCGGAGAGCGGCGGTAAAACCGTTTCGGCGGTCAGTAACGACGGCGTGAGCGTAACCTACGCCGCCGCGCCTACGCAAGCCGAAATAACCGCGAAAGAGGAGGCGATAATATACGAGTACCTCGCCCGCGAAACGGACGGGGACGGCGTTCCGCTCCTTTACAGGGGGGTGTAAGCTATGCATTATCCCGATTGGTGGAACAGGACGGTAACGCTGTACAATAAAATCGAGAACCTGGACGGGAGCACGTATTGGCAGAAAACGAGGCTTGACGGCTGTTTTTGGGGCGTAAAAGCCGAAAGACTGCTAAGCGGCGATAACGTCATAGCGTCGCCCGTTTACACGGTACGGGTGCCGCCGGGACGGCTTATACAAGCCGCGACGGGCGATATAGCCGTACTCGGCGATATATCGGACGACGTCGACGAGAAAACGCAGGGCAAGCGTTCGAGCGACTTACTTAGAAAGTACGGGCAGAACGCTTTTTTAATACGCGTTTTCAAGGACAATACGGGAGTCGACATACCGCACTGCTATTTGGGAGGATGAGCTTATGCGCATAACGGATATTAAGGTCAATCTCGACGGAATAAAAACAAAAATCAACGGCGCGATTGACGACGGTTTTATGACGTTCGCGCACGCGGAGCTTAAACGCCTGTCGGATAAGTACGTGCCGTTCGGGTACTACAACAAGGAAAGCGTCGGAGCTAAGGACAAGGGGCAGGGCGGCATACTCGCGGGATCCGCGATACCTTCCGCCGAATATTTGGAATACGCCGTGCCTTACGCGCATTATCAGTACGCGGGCAAGGTTATGAATATGCGCACAAAAACGTACACGGGCGCGGAATTACAATATACGACGGAAAAGCACCCGCTCGCGGGCAAGGAGTGGGATAAGGCTATGATAAGAAGCGAGGGGCATACGTTCACGCGTATCCTCGGCAAAGCGCTAGAAAGGAGGCTGAAATAGTGGATAAGAACGCGGTAATGATAGAGTATATCAAACGGTGTCCCGAAATAGACAGGCTTTGCTTCATATCGGCTGAGGTCAAGGACGGGGTGCAGAGCTTTGTGCCTATCTCGAACGAGAGGCAGATGGCAAAGTATATCGACGGAAGTACGCTGAAATACTACGACTTTGCGCTGTTTGAGTTCACGGGCGGCAACGCCGACCCTTTGCCGGACAACGGCGCGGAAACGCACGAGAACGTGCAGAATTATCAAAAATTACAGTCGATTATCGATTGGATAAGCACGCGGCGCAAGGCTTGGGACTTTCCGGACTTCGGGGAGGATTGCACGGTTAGGGACATTTACTCGCTGTCAGCTAATCCGGTAATGTCCGGTATCGAAAAAGAAAAGATTTTTCGGTATATGATACAAATCAGAGTAGAATATATTCAAGGAGATTTATAATTATGGCAATAACGGAATTTAACTTAGGAAATAAGCAATCGGCTGAAAGAAAATTACTCGTAACGGCGGTGAACGTCGGCACGGTCGCGTCGCCCGTATGGGAGCCTATCGGCGTGGAAATCGAGGACAGCTCGGTGGAGTTCAACGCCGACGTGCAGACGGTAACCGATATTCTCGGCGTTACGACGACGAGAATAAACAAAATGGAATTGCAACAGAGCTTTGAGCCTTACACCGTCAAGGGCGGATCTAAGCTCGCGGCGAAATTGGAGGACATCGTACAGCGTAACGCGCTTACGGAATTCGGGGCTTTCGACGTACTGTTGATACGCGGCTATATCGGCTCGTCCGCGCTGAACGCGGAGAAGCACGCGAATTGCACCGTCGTGCCTACAAGCCTCGGCGGAAGCTCCACGGTGGATATGCCGATAACGGTGTATTTCTCGAACGATAAGACGCTCGGCACGGTCAACGACTATAAAGGCGCTATAACCTTTACGCCTACGAGCGAGAGCTAAAAGGGGGCGAATAACGTATGGCGACTTTAAATATCAATCTGCCTAAGCGCAGACAAAAAATCACGATAGACAATGACGCGAACCGCTATATCGAGGTGGATTTATCCGATACGCGCCTCCTTTTAAGGCTTAACGAAATAGAGGGCAAAATAACGGAAATCGCGGAAAAACTGCCGGACGGGAACGCCGGCGCGAAAGAAACGGTAAAGGCTGTCGAGGAAGCGGAAAAGGCGGTGTGCGAACAGCTTGATTACGCGCTCGGCACGCAAGCCTCCGCCGTCGTGTTCGCGGACGTAAGCCCTCTTTCCGTGTCCGGCGGTAAGAGTATAGCGCAGATTTTCCTCGAACAACTCGCGCCCATTATCAAAGCGGCGGTCGAAAAGGAATATAAGGGGATAGAAAAGCATGCGGGAAAATATATACGCCCTTCCGGAAACGGTAACGATAGACGGACGGGCTTTCGTGATTAGAAACGGCGGCGATTATCGGGTTATGCTCGACATAATCGCCGCGCTCAACGACGTTAATATGTCCGAGCAATCGAAGGCCGCCGCAGCGCTTATGATATTTTATCCCGAGTATGAGGAAATTACAGACCACGAAACCGCATTGAAAGAAATAATGCGGTTTTTAAATTGCGGCGAGGACGAAAACGCGGGGCGCAACGCCCTTAAGCTTATCGACTGGGAGCAGGACTTTCAGCTTATCGTCGCGCCGATAAACCGCATAATGTGCGGCGAAATACGCGGTTTTGAGTATCTGCATTGGTGGACGTTCCTGTCGGCGTTTTACGAAATAGGCGATTGCGCTCTGGCGCAGATAGTCGATATACGGCGCAAGCGTCAACGCGGCAAGAAACTCGAAAAATGGGATAAGGAATATTACCGCCAAAACAGGGAGTTGGTGGACTTTAAGAAACGGCTGACGGACGGGGAAGCGGAGATAGTAAACGAAATTTTAAACGGGGCGTGAAAATATGGCGGACGAATACGCGGGGAATATAAAGTTAAAGGTTGAGCTTGATACGGACGAGGCGGGGAAAAAGTCCGAAAAGTTGAGCAAAGCTAAAAAAAGCGAGCTGACGGCGGAAGCCGAACGGCTGAAAAAAGAGGCGGCGGAACTGCAAAAGCAAGCGGACGAGCTGAAAAAGCGGGCGAACGAGGTCAGGGCGAAGCTGACGGATACGACGCTGACAAAAAAACAGCAGGGCTCGATAGTAAAAGAAGCTAATATGTTCGATACGCAAGCGGGGAATTTGCAAAAGCAAGCGAACGAGTTGAAGCTACGCGAAAAGGACGCGCTCGCGCCGCTTGACGAAAGCGGAAAAAGCACGAAAAAGACGCAGGCGAATTTTGCAAAAATGGCGAAAGGGATAACGTCCGCGCTGAAAAAGATTAAAAGTATGATACTCGGCGCGTTCGTGTTTTCCGTGATAAGCAAGGGTATACAAGCGGCAAGCGTCTATTTAAAGGAAATGATAAGCCAAAACGACGCGCTTAAAAACTCGCTCGGGCAGGTCAAGGGCAATCTTGAAACGACGTTTATAACGATTTTACAGGCGGCTATGCCTTTAATCGAGCAATTAAGCGCGGTCATCGCGCAGCTCACGGCGGGGATGGCGGCGTTAGTGTCTAATATGTTCGGCAAAACGGTGGACGAGGCGCAGAGTTCCGCAAAAGAGATAGCGGACGCGGCGAACGACGCGCAGAAAAGCTTCGCAGGGTTTGACGAAATAAATACGATATCGGGAGGCGACAGCGATATTGAATCGAAGTACGAGGTCGAAGCCGACGCTATGAACGCCGTTCCCGAGGCTCTGGTTGAAAGCGGCGAATCGATAATGAGCATATTCAAGTCGATATTTGACTTGATAAAATCTTTAATCCCGAAAATCGTCAAGATTATTGAAAAGCTGCTGCCGATAGTCGCGACGGTCTTGGGCTTTGTCGCGGCGGTTTTGCCGCTCCTTATGCCGATTATAGACATGGTTATTACTCTGCTTGACCCGATAGGGGAGCTTATCGAGGCATTAACGCCGCTGATAGAAACGGTTACGGACTTTTTAAGCGGATATTTGGCTGTCTTTTTGCCTGTTTTGCAAGCCGAAGTCAAGTTGTTTGTGTCGTACATATCGAATTCGATAAAGGCGATAACGACCGTTTTGAGCAACGTTATAGACTTTATTAAAAACGTCTTTGCGGGAAATTGGGCGGGCGCGTGGCAGAATATCATTAACATAACGGGCGCGTATATAGATTTTTTCAAGAATATATTCGCGTCGGTGGTAACGTTCTTATCGGATATCTGGAATCACGTCGGCGATTTTTTCACGTCGGTGTGGGAGGTAATTGTATACGGCGCGAAAATGGCGGCGTGGGGAATACAAACGTACTTCTTGGGTACTGTCAATTTTGTTATAGGTATTATAAACGCTATGATTGACGGCGCGCTCGGAATGATTAATATCCTGATAGACGCGTTAAACTATATCCCCGGCGTGAATATCGGTCGGCTGTCGTGGTCGATACCGACAATTCCGCTCCCGCCGATGCCCGCGCTCGCGCAAGGCGCGGTGGTGCCGCGCTCGAAGCCGTTCGCGGCTATCCTGGGCGATAACACGCAGGAAACCGAAGTAGTGAGCCCGTTATCGACAATGAAACAAGCGTTGAGCGAAGTTTTGACGGAATTCGGCGGTTTAGACGGCGGTGAAAATACCATTATCCTGAATATCGACGGGCGCGAATTGGGTCGCGCCGTCGCCAAATACGGCGGGACGGAGAACTCGCGGCAGGGCGCGAAATTAGTCGTTAAGAACGCGTAAGGGCGGTGAAATATGTTTAAGATAGACGGAAACGAATACGACGTGATAATCCCGCAGGGCGGCATAGAACGGTCTTTTTCGGTATACGACACTAAGAATACGGAACGTCTCGACAACGGCGAAATGTTCAGAGACGTACTCGGCACGTACTACAATTATTCGGTATCGGTGGACGGCAAGAACCTATCGCCCGAGCAGTACGACGCGTTATACGAGCTGCTCTCCGCGCCTACGGATTTTCATACCTTTGAAATGCCCTACGGACAGACGGTACTGATATTTCAAGGGTACGTCACGAGCGGCAAGGACACGTACACGGGCAGGGTAGGCGGTCAAAACCGCTGGAGCGGTCTGTCGTTCAATATGATAGCCAAAGAGTTGGCGAGATTGCCGGAATAATAAAAAATATGAGGTAAAAATAATGAGTAATTTAGAGATTACATACAAGGATTTAGCGGTCGGAGCGAAAGAGAGCTTCGAGGGGGCGGCGACGGATAAACAGCCGTTCGTAAATTTGGCGGACTTAAAAGCCGCGCCGAACGTGCTTAATTACGGTACGGTGGGCGAACTGAACAATATGCTTTTAATGCCGCGAAGCGCGGCCGGTCAAAAGGTAATGCCGGAGGACAAGACGGGGCTAAACTTCGGCTTTTGGAGCGCGTCGCTGTCAGGGGACGACGGATATTTTACAACGCCGCCCGCGCTGACGCTTACGTCGGATAACCTGTACTATCAAAGCGCGGGAATTACCTTGACCTTCGACAAGTACACGGGCGCGAGAGCGTCGGAGCTTAATATTAAGTGGTACAAGGATAGCGCGGTTTTAAGCGAAAAGACCTTTTATCCCGATATGCCGCAGTACTTCTGCAATAACCGCGTGTACGGGTATAACAGGATAGAAATTACGTTTTTGAAGCTGAATATGCCGCGAACGTATTTGAAGCTGTTTGATATAGAATTCGGCGTTATACGCGTACTCGGAAGCGACGAGGTAACGGGAACCAAAGCGATAGACGAAATAAGCTCCGTGATGGACGAGCTACCGATAAACGTATTCGATTTTACGCTCGTCGGCAAGGATAACGTCGAATACGTGTTTCAGAAAAAGCAGGCGTTAGAGGTACGGTTTAAAGCCGAATTGAAAGGCGTGTATTTTGTGGACACGGCGAAACGCACGGCGCGGAATAAGTACGAGATACAGGCGGTCGACTATATCGGACTGCTCGATAAGACGACGTTTTACGGCGACATATACGACGGGGACGCGGCGTCGGAGCTGATAGCAAAGATATTTGAGGGAACGAACGTCCCTTACGAATTGGCGGCGGACTTTGCGGGCGAAACGGTAACGGGTTATCTGCCGATAATGACCTGCCGCGAGGCTTTGCAACAGGTCGCGGTCGCGCTCGGCGCGGTCGTCGATACGTCGGGAAGCGATAAGGTGAGAATATTCAAGCTGCCGGATACCGTCGTCCACTCGTTCGGCAGAAACGAGATTTTTCAGGGTCAAAACGTCGTCGAGGACGATAAAATGACGGAATTTAAGCTGACGGAACATTCGTATACGAAAATGGACGATATTATTACAGTCTACGAAGCCGATAATAACGGTACAGGACAAGGCATTTTAGTATCATTCAACGAGCCGATACACAATTTAACGGCAGATGATGAAGCAAACATTTTGCAGAAATCCGCAAATCACGCAATAATCAACGCGAGAGAAGGCTTTGTGCTACAAGGCAAGCAATACAAGCACACGACCAAGACAATCACGATAAAGGATGAAAACGTATTAGCGACGGATTTAAAGAACGTCGTCGAGATTTCGGGCGCGACGCTCGTCAACAAGAACAACAGCGGAGAAGTAGCGCAAAGGTGCTATAACTATTACAAGAAAAACCTTAGCTTTAACGCCGATATAGTGCTACCGCAGGGCGTTAAGGTCGGCGATACCGTCAACCTCGAAACCGCGTATATGGGCGTTATTACGGGCGTAATCGAAAGTCTGAGGTACAATCTCGGCGGCAATAAAATCAAGGCGGAGGCGATGATACGGTGATAACGGACAGGGATATATCGGACGTTGAGAGAGCGCTGATACTGATACAAAAAATGCAAGCGGACGGGACGCTTACGGACGGCGAACGGACGGAATTTTTCGCGGGGCTTTGGGGCTGTTACAACGTATCCGACCTGAACCGCGTTGAAAGCAAGGTTGAGGAATTATCCGCCGCGCTTACCGCGTCGGGCTATCCTAACGCGGTAAATACGCACGTGTGGGCGGCGGGCGATATATTGACCGACGCGGAGGTAATGCGGTATCTGGGCAATATATCGGCGTTAAGGGCGGCGTATTACGCTAAAACGGACACGCCCGATACTCCCGATATGAGCCGCTGGATAGACTATGTCGCGGCGAACGATATAGAGCGGATACTCGTAGATATTGCGGAGCTTATCGCGGCAAAGAACGCAAGCTCCGCGATAAGCGGAACGTTTTATTCGGGAGCGCGGAGAGCGTTGCCGATAGGGAGGGATTAATATGGCATTTACGGCAAGAACGGTAAAGGACCGTGTGGCGGTCGGCGACGGTATTTTCACGATTGAGGATTTAGGCGGCGGCAAGGTCAAGCTTACGCCCGCGCCTACAAGCATAACGGAGGTCGGTACGCCGATAGACAAGGCGTATTTACAGCCGATAGAAGACTATCTCGGCAATCTCGGTACGGCGGCGGAAAAGAACGTTGGCACGGAGAACGGGAACGTTCCCATATTAGACGAGAACGGAAAATTACCGTCAAATATTATGTCGGATTTTCTAAGCGAGAATGTGTTCATTGACGTTCCAAACGGTCTTGTAAGCAACGCAAACCCGGACGGCGTATCGACCGTACAAGAAGCTTTGACGTACATCGCCGGCGTGCTGTTGCAAATCAGAACGATTACCGTTACGGGTATTAAGGCGGTAAATAAAGCATTTGACGCAAGCAATGTTATTACAATAGACAAATCCGAAATGGTAATATCCGGAGCGCTTTACGGCGATAACGTTACTATTTCCGTTTCGTCAACCGGGACAACCGCCGATGCGAATGTGGGCGTGGCTAAACCTGTAACATATACGAAAACAGTTAGCGGAACCGATGCGATTAAATACAGAGTAGTGTTTCCAAACTTAACAGTAACAATATCCGCGACCTAAACAAAGTTTAGAGGTGAAAGAATGAAACAAATAACTATAACCATACACGACGGTATAACGCCGTACAGAATAACGCCGAGCGACTATATATTAGGGCGGCGGTACGAGAACGCGGTGACGGAAATAACGGTGATACGCCCTATAAGCGAATCCTCGCGCACGTGCGTATGCGTGGTCGAGGCTAACGGGGAAACAATCGATAATATTCTTATGACGAATAATAAATTTGTCGTTACGAGCAATTTGTCGCAGTATACGAACGTTACAATCGGCTTCGTTTTTTTTGACACTTCGGGATATACGCAGACGACGGAAAGCCTGGTGTTTCAGTTCGCGCCGGCGCTGCGCCCTCTCGACTTCGCGCCGCTTACGCCCGAAGCGGCAAGGATAGTATTCGACTTGCAGCACGCGTCCGTTGCCCGCCTTGAGTACGATGAGAACGCTAAGGACATTACGGGCTTTAACTCGACGGGCGAGGAGCGGACGCGGATACACCTGCCGCTTGCGACGGAAGCCGACAGCGCGGACATACGCGCAAAGATGATAACAAACATAAAAATCAACGGTGTAGAAGCTGTCGCCGAAAGCGGCGCGGTGAATATAAATATAAACATAATCGACGGAGGTCAAATTAATGAGTAATTTTAACATAACCACAAGGCTGAAAGTACGGCGCGGAGTAGCGTCAAGCTGGGCGTCTATCAATCCTATCCTGCTTGCGGGCGAGGTAGGGCTTGAAACCGATACGCGTAAGTTCAAATTCGGAAACGGCGAGAACGCTTGGGCGGCTTTAAAATACGCCGCGCAGAACGTTATACTGGCGGACGCCGCGCCTACCGCCGTTACGGGTTACGATACAGGTCAGATGTGGATAAACGCGACGAACGGCAAAATTTACGCGCTTGTGGTCGCAAACGAGGTCAAGGCGTGGAAAAACATATACACGACCGACGAGGTGGATTCCTTGCTTGCGGGCAAATTCGACAAGCTCCCCGACGGCGAAAACCCTATACTTGACGAGAACGGCAAGCTTAACTTTGTGTATATCCCCGACAGCATTATAGGCGGGCTTGTCTACGGCGGCGTTATCAACGGTTCGGGCATTATCTCGGCGTCCGACCACGCCGAAGCCCTCGAGGGCGTAAATCTTTCGACGGTGAACACGGCGGACTATCCCGGCTATTTCTTTATATTCGGCGCGGATTATACGTTTCAAGCGGTCGTTTATAACGCGGGGGACTGGATAATCTCGCAGGGCAACCACACGCCGGCGTGGGCAAAGATAGACAACAGCGATATGGTATCGAGCGTCAATAACAAGACGGGCGCGGTAACGCTTACAACGGACGATATTCCGGAAGCGGCGAGCGAGCCGCAGAATTTATACTTTACGGAAGCGCGGTTTGCCGTCGCGTTCGCGGGAACGGAATCGACGGACTTAGCGGACGGCGAGAGCATATTACACAGCACGGACGACATAGTGCTTGACGGCGGAATTATAGAATAAAAGCGGAGGTCTTAAACAATGGCGGACAAAACGGTTAAGGCGCGTGTGCGGCCGATGACGCAAAGCGCGGCGAAATGGGCGGATAGCGACGTTATCCTGATGCGCGGCGAAATGGGAGTGGATATAACGAACAACATTATAAAGATAGGCAACGGCACGGATTTATTTAAGGATCTGCCCGTCGTATCCGGAAGCGGAGGCGGTATCACCGAGATACCTCTTGCGACGGCTGAAACGGTAGGCGGTATCAAGGCGAACGCGGCGACGGACGAGGACGTGACGGCTATCAATATCGACGAAAACGGTTTTTTGAAAACGTCCGCACGCGAAGGAAAAAGCGCGTATGAGGTGGCGGTAGACGACGGCTTTACGGGGACGGAAGCGGAGTGGCTGACGAGCTTACGGGCGCAACCGGGCAAGGGGCTTACGTTGTTGACGCAGGGAGATAGCGAGGACTACGTTTTAACGGGAGTTAATCAAAGCTATCCGACCTGGGGAGATACTTTGATAAAGTTCCCGTCCGGCAACACCGTTTCCAACCGCGCTTTTTTTATCAAAATGAGTTATACGGGGCAGACGGGTACGTGGGGAAACGCAAAAAGTACGGTCTTGAATTTCTCTGCGTGGTACGCGGCAATAGCGGACGGGCAGTATACGCCGAAAATCATAGACGGGAGCGTATCATACGACAGCGCGGAGGCAGTAACTATCCCCGCAACGCTGAATTACGACATGGCAAGCAACGGGGTTACCGTGTCCGTCAATTTGTCGCAGTACTTGCAAGCCCCCACCATTACGGTGGACATATACGAGGTTACGGGGCAGGGTATCGCGCCGAAAATCACCGCGTCCTCGGGCAACAACGACGAAACGTACAGACTGCGCATAGACGTTGTAGGACAGCCCATATTCGACACGGCGAACCTTATCGGCAAGCAGGGCGCGAGGGGAGCGAAAGGCGATAAGGGCGACGCGGCGGTACTTGAAGCGGTGGCGGTGACGACGGCTGATTTTAGCGGAGGCAAAATCGTTATCCCGTACTCGTCCGACGCGGCGGCGACGGGGATATTACATCACATCGGCGCGACCTCTAATATCATAGCGTTCAGGCAAATTTGGGACGCGGTAGGTGAAGCGTGGAAAACGGCGATAATCACGGCGGATAACGTAGCGGTTAAGGAGAACGGCGCGGTAACAATCACGGACACGCCTTTCGAGGGCAAAATTTTGCTGACCTCGGGCAGTCAATATTCGACTTCGGGCGGTGGAAGCGGCGTAGACGCGGAGCATAAGTTGCTCGTCGAGAACGAAGATTATACGTTCAGCGACGGAACAAGCCCGGGCGAGTTAGGAGCGCCGTCCATAACCTTTACGGAGGCCTTGGACGTGCCGTTATACGCCGTCCATATTCAAGGCAATCTGGTTGCGTCAGGCGAGGAGGCTATACCCGTAGCGGCGAATTTTACGCTGAAAAAGGTACCTTTCCAGATGACTGTGCCAATCGACGAAGAAGACCCGCCGACGATGTTAAGTGCAGGCATATGCGACGAGAATTTTTTTACTGCGGTTTCGGGCGATTTAACGGCGCTTGTTACGTTATCGGTTATGTATATGAACCTTAGCGGCACGGAAATGTGGGGATATCAGCTGACGGCGAGTAACGCTAATTACACTTTTTCGCAAAACGAAATCGAAATTATCAAAATTTAAAAGGAGGCTTATTATGACAAAACAGGAAGCAATCGACAAAATGCTTAAACGCACGCCTGCGGACTTGAAGCGGAGGCGTATAGAGGCGTTAAAGGCGCAATTAAGCGCGACGGATTATAAGGCTATCAAGTACGCCGAGGGGCTGTACAGCGACGACGAGTACGCGGCGACGAAAGCCGAACGCGAAGCCTTGCGCGAGCAGATACGGGCGTTAGAGGAGGGTGAGTAAATGGAAACGATAACAATAGTTTTAGCAGTCTTAACGCCGTTATGCACGATAGCGTCGTTTTTTTTAGCCCGAAACGCCGAAGCGAAAAAGCACGGACGCGAAGACGGCGAGCTGAAAAGCGATATAGGGTACATTAAGCGCAGGGTAGACGATATAATACTTGAACAGCGCGAAACGAACAAAACGCTTGACGCGTACGGGGAGCGTATTACCCGCGTTGAGGAAAGCGCAAAGCAGGCGCACAAAAGGATTGATGGAATAGAAAATAAAATTAGCCGTAAAAATACGGCGAAGGAGTAATATATGAACGATATAGTATTAACAATAATAAGCACGGTAATCACGGCGGTGGTCTTGCCGTTAATCGCCTTAGGCGGTAAAAAGCTGATAGACTACATAACGACGAAAACCAAGAACGAACAGCTGAAAGCCGCGCTCGAACAGGCGAACGACGCGGTGCAAAAAGCCGTCGCGCAGACGGCGCAGACCTATGTCGATACGTTAAAGGCGCAGGGCGTGTTCGACGCGGATGCGCAAAAAGCCGCGCTCGAACAGGCGCTATCAGCCGCGCAATCGAGTATATCCGCCGACGCTAAAACAAT
>JAISOS010000038.1 GCA_031275485.1 Clostridiales bacterium
AGGAGCGGCGACGGCGGCTGTGAGTACGGCGGCGCTGACTACGGTAGCGGCGGTGGCGGCGACCACCGCGGCGGTGGCGATAGCGGTGGCGGCAACCGCCACGGTATTGGATAATACGCTTGCTGGTACAGATACCTCTATTCCAGTGAGCATTGAGCTTGGGGATGTTAGGGAGCTTTCAGATACAATTGTTTCTACACTTGAAAATTTGACATTAGATAGGTTATACTATTTCGCTTATTTAGATTGGTCTGTTGGTCTTATTATTAATCGAATTGTTCCCTTGAACTATTTAGAAGCATATGCCGTTTTATTTCTTTGTGGGCTTATTAATACAGCTGATTTAGGTGCTCTTGAAAGCGGTGTTAGAAATTTAAATCTTTCCGACAGTATTAAAGACTTGATTGATGTTATTAATGACAAAGATTTTACGGGTACTTTTTTTGGAATTTATGCTGACACAGAAGCTGATGCTGCAAAATTAGCTTACGCGGCAGGTGGCTTCTTTCATGGACCTCAATCCGAAATACATAATAAAACAAAAGGTAGTGGCTATTATTATCATTTTCATGATTTTCATAATATAATACATGTTTGGTATGGCAGTCCAGCTTAATGGAGGAAAAAATGAATAATGTAATTGACAAGTATAAAAATAAGTTAATAGATTATTTTGAAAAGGATTCGCGGTTCAGATATGAGATTCAAGGGGATATTGAATATAATTGCATGTTCCATGTCGTTGTCAAGCGGAACGACAAAAAAGAAACGATAAGATTAAGAGGGGATAAAATCACATTTTGGTCTGTAAACGACACGATAAACGAGGAAATGACGGACGAAGGTTTTGAAAATATTATTAAAAAATTTGAATATCACACTAAGTGTGCTGTTTCTTTGTCGAGATATAATGCCTCAAATAAAAGGCTTGGCGCGTTCATATGGATGGAACAGAGGCGTTTATTGGAGGAAGAAATCATAGACCTTTGGAATAAAATTAACAAAGAATGCGATATTGATGCAAGTGATGTTTATTATCTTACTTACGAAACCTTTTTTGGCGACGTCAAGTTCCGCTTTAAGAGAGAGGGCGACGGGTGGGCGCGAATCGAGTAGAATTATTTTTATTTTAAACGAGCGGAAGGATGATAAAATTAAACGAAGACAAGACTAAAAATATCGCCTTAATCGTGATTGCGGCACTAACGTTTACCGCCGTTTTGGTTTACGTTATTGCGAGAACTCCCTCGGCGAAAGAGATTTTTGAAAAAGTCGCGAACGGCGTCGTCGAGCTTAAATGTGAGGACGCCGAGTCGGCGCAGGCTTTCGGTACGGCTGTCCTTACGGATGAAAACTGGACCTTCGCGACTAACGCGCATATCGTTACGCATACAAGGCTCGGACAGCCGACAACGTTCGGGGCTTTTTACATAAGATTTTCTTTCGAGGAGGAATATAGGGAGGCGGAGCTTATAAAATGCGATACGGACGCCGATTTGGCATTGCTGAGAATAAAGGATCCGCCGAAGTTTAAGCCCGAACCCATAAAAATCGGCTCCGATAAAATCTATTCGGGCGATACGGTCTACGCGGTCGGAAATTCGCAGAACTACGGCATATCGATATCGCGTGGAATTGTGGGAATACCGCTCGTCAAAATCGAGTATGAAAATACGGTCAGAAGCGTAATTCAATGCGACCTCACTATTACGGAGGGAAACAGCGGCGGCGCGCTCCTCGACGAAAGGGGGAGACTCATCGGTATTACGACTTTTAGAACGAAGGATGGCGCTGGCAGGGTGAACTACGGAATTGCATATTGCATTCCTATCGGAGACGTTAAGTCTTTCCTGAACGGAGAATAGCCGCCGTTTCGTAATACATAACATATTGAAGTTTTTGGAAAAGGGGCGCGGCGAAAACCTTTTTGAGAACAAAAGATTTCCGCCGCGTAATCTTCAAGAAATAAAAACGGACGTTCGGGAAGCTTGAAACTATTGCAAAGGAGCGTGAAAAGCGATAAATTAGCGGTTAAAATCTCATACTACTAATAAGAGATCCTCTAAAAGTCCGCTTGAAATTTCTCAAAGGGTCGTTTGGAGGCGTCCTAATACGTGGAAGATTTATGCTTTTCAAATATTTTGTCATCGCGTTACAAATCCTTGCCGCATTATTCGCGCCGCCCGCGCGTTTTTTGGAACGAGCGTTAAAGAACGCGGGCACGTCCGCTTACGTTTCGGAAAGATTCTCGAAATATACGAACGCCAAAACGGTTTCGTACACGTTGACGGAAAATGCCGATGCCGCTTATATCACGGGGCTTTTAAAAAGACGGACAAATATAGATATTGTTTCCGATGATTCCGCCGAAGAGACGGGTCGGCTTACATACGCTTCGTATGAGCGTGCGCCGATCGCGGATTGCTTAGGAGCGGTTGGCGGCGGTTATCCGTTTTCCGCACCTATGCGCGTCAGCTATTACGGCGAAAGCGGCGGACTTCTAAAACGCTCCGCGTATTATTGTAATTACAGAGGAATAACGCGCGCGGAGGGCATGAAAATTATGCGCCATTTCGAGACGCGCGGGCTTGGCGCGGTTGACGCCACCGCCGAAATTTTCAACGGATTTAAAGGAGATATAGAAAAATTCCGCCGCGAATTTTGTTTTCCCGCTAAGAATGCGGAGGTGATTTTCCGTTCCGCAAAAGAGGGGATGAGCCGTTTCGAATATGTAGAGGGGGAATACGGCGCGGCGATAGACGAGCGCGCGGCGGCGGCCGCGCTACTTGATGGCATAAAAACGAACGATGCGGAAATCACCCTGAAAATCCTCAAAATTCCGCCGACGCTCACCGCCGCGAAATTGAGAGAGATCACGAAGCGCAGGGCGGGTTTCTCGACGGGCTACGGCAATTCCAAACCCGAGCGTAAGTTCAATATAGAGCTGGCGGCAAAATATATAGACGGTACGGTAATTCCGGCAGGCGGCGTGTTCTCCTTCAACGAAACGGTCGGGAAAAGGACGGCGGATAGGGGTTTCAAACGCGCGCCCGTAATATTCGACGGGCAATTAATCGAAGACATCGGCGGCGGCGTCTGTCAGGTTTCAACGACGCTGTATAACGCCGCTTTGTACGCGGATTTGGAAATATTGCATGCGAAACGGCACAGCTCTATGGTCGGATATGTGCGCCCGTCATTTGACGCTATGGTCAGCGAGTTCAACGATTTGACAATCGGGAACAATACGGGCTGTCCGCTCTACGTGTGCGCGTATGCCGACGGCGCGAGACTGAAAATAGAGTTTTTCGGCAAGCCTATGGATCGCGGCGTAGAGATACGTTTAAGAAGCGAGGTACGGGAGGTCATAAAGCATACGGATAGCGTGATAATAAACGACGGCTCTCACGAGATACCCGAGTCTGGCGCGCTTAGGCTGTCTAACGGCGCGAACGGTTGCGTCAGCGAGGGGTACGCGGACTATTACAGCGGCGGCGCGCTTGTGCGCTCGCAAAAAATACGCGGCGATATTTATAAGCCTATGAACGGAATAATAGTCAAAAACGCGTCGTCGTCGGAAGCCTTTTAGCCGCGCGGCGCGGACGGTACCGTCCGCGTCTGCAAAAAAAATATGCGGCGGTACGTATGTAAGACTATAAAAGCGGAAAGACGGATGAGAATGTATAAGTTTTTTTCGCTTTATTATCCGTTTTACCGTATACCGCCGTTTTACCCCGTCTTTTTATTTTTCGCGTAATGATTATGTTTTGAATGCGGCGTTTTCGAATTTGAAAACGCCGTTACTTTTTAGGACAACACGGACGGCTTTGCCGTCCGTGTTGCCGTATAAAGTGATTACGCAAAAAAGCTTCGCTTTTCTCCGCCGCGTAAAATGCGGCGGGGAAAATAGTTAATACGATTTAAAAGCGCAATCACTATATTATTGTCTTTCAACGAAAAATCTGATATAATATAAAAACGGCGGTAAAATCATTGGCGCAAGTCGGAGTTTTAACAAATTTATTTGCAAAATACCGTAAATATGCTTTTAAAAGCCGCCGTAAAACATAATATATTCGGGAAGCCGTTATGCGAAAGGCGGCGAATCCCGAAATAATGGACGGTATCGGAATGGATTCGGATATGGAAAAGGATAAGCCGGCAACAGAAATCACGAAAAAAGCCTCGAAAAAAAATCCGAAAAAAAGAAAGGGCTTTGTTTACACGTGGACGTTCAAGGTCGTCGTAATCAGCTTATTTTTAACTGCGGCGGTTTCGTTGCTGTCGGAAATTACGATTTCGGTCAGCGGCGCGGCGGTAATAGTACTCATAGTGCTGTTCATAATCGCCGTGGGCGTGTTCTTTGACTCTATAAGCATAGCCGTAACATCCTGCGACGCGGGTCCGCTTACGGCGATGGCGTCTCGCAAGGTAAAGGCGGCAAAAACCGCTCTGAAATTAGTCAATAACGCGCACAAGGTTTCAAGTTTTTGCGCCGACGTCGTGGGCGATATTCTCGGCATCATAAGCGGAGCGTGTCTGGCCGCACTTGCGGTAAAGACAACGGCGGCGGGCGCGGATGCCGAGAGGACGCTTACAATCGTTTTCAGCAGTATAGCCGCAGCGATCACTATAGGCGGAAAATCCTATATGAAAGGCGTAGCGATGAGAAAAAGTAAGGAGTTTGTAATGTTTGCGGCGCGCGTATTGTATTTTTTCGAGCGCGATGAAAAAAGAAAATAGAAATGGGAGTAAATTAGGCTTCGCGGCTTTCGGTATGCGGAAATTGCGGAATAGATAAGCGCGGTTTTCGGTATACGGAATAAATGAAAGCGGGCGGAAAACGGTAAACGCAAAAACGGACGGGCGCGAAGCCCGCGCGGGTTTGTTTAAGCGTTCCGTTACGATAAAAAGCGTATGAAAGCGGACAAAAAAAGAAACGGCGAAAAAACGCCGTAAGGGATAGGACGATGCGGAATTTGGACGGATGCGGACTCGAAAAAATCAGGGAAATAAAAAATATGACGGCGGATGAGCTTGCGGCACGCGCCGAGGCTTTAAGACGCGAAATAATCGCTGCGGTAGAAAAAAACGGCGGGCATTTGGCGTCGAATTTGGGTGCGGCGGAGCTTATTCTCGGAATGCATTACGTTTTCGACGCGTCGAAGGACAAGTTCATTTTCGATGTGGGTCACCAGGCTTACGCGCATAAAATCCTAACGGGACGCGGCGAAAAATTGCGCGAATCCTTGAGAAAACGCGGGGGGATAAGCGGCTTTCCGAATCCCGCCGAGAGTCCTTTCGACGCGTTCGTCGCGGGACACAGTAGCACGTCGCTTTCGCTCGCGGCGGGTTTTTTGAGGGCGAAAAAGCTTAGCGGCGCGGATTACGAAATCGTGGTTTTAGCGGGCGACGGCGCGATGACGGGCGGAATGATGTATGAGGCGTTGAACGATTTGCGGGCGCTCGGCGGCAAGGCGGTCGTCATACTCAACGACAACGGCAGACCGTATTCCGGCGGAGCTTCGGGCTTTTCGGCGTATCTTACCGATATAAAAAACGGGCTTATAAAGAAGCCCTTTAAGGAGTACGGAATCGGATACTACGGTCCGATTGACGGGAACGATACGGGTGCGGTAACGGAGGCTTTGACATACGCGAAGACCGCGAAAAACGGCGTGATAATACACGCGGTAACGACTAAGGGTAGGGGATTTGCGGCGGCGGAAAACGATCCCGAGGGCTATCACGGGCTGCCCCGTCCGGAGAGTGAAAAAAACGCGGAAAAATGCGGTGCGGACGCGCGGGTTTCTTGTGAAATATCCGATGAAAACGACGGCGTAAAATCACCGCTTTTCCGCGCGTCATACGGCGAAACGCGCAATGAAAATTGCGGCAAAAACGACGGCGCCGAACCGTCGGTTTCTTGCGGAATATACGATGCGAATAACGATGTAAACGGCGGTTTGCGCGAATACGGAAATTCCCGTGAAAAGAGCTTTTCCGAGGTTGCGGGAGAGAGCGTTTGCGAGCTTGCGGAGCATGACGGAAGGGTCGTTGCGGTAACGGCGGCAATGAAAACGGGAACCGGTCTTTCACGTTTCGCGGAGAAATATCCGGAGCGTTTTTTTGACGCGGGAATATGCGAGCCGCACGCGGTGACGATGAGCGCGGCGCTTGCGAGAGAGGGCTATCTGCCCTTTGTCGCGATATATTCGTCGTTTTTACAGCGCGGCTTCGACGGGCTTATACACGACGTCGGGATAATGAACAATAACGTGCGCTTTTTGATAGACAGAGCGGGATTGGCGCCAGAGGACGGCGAAACGCATCAGGGAATTTTCGACGCGGGTTTTTTGCGACTCGTACCGAATATCGTAATATTGACGCCCAAGGACGGCGCGGAGCTGAGAGCTATGATAAGATGGAGCGCGTTGTATGAGGGCGCTGTAGCCGTAAGGTATCCGAAAGCGTCGGCGGTCAATTTCAAAGAGGAATACCGCGCGATAGCGCGGAAAAATGAATGCGCCGTTCAATTGTCCGCCGCGTTTGACGTGACGGAACGCCTTGTGCCCGCGCATGGAAAAAAGACGGAACGGAACGGTTTTATCGACGGAAAGTTTGATAAGAAATACCGTGTCGCAACTCAAAAAAGCGAAATATTTCTGACAAATTCGGAAAATGCGTTCGAATTGCGCGCGTCGGGCGCCGACGGAGCGCCGACGGGAAATACGATAATGGCGCCGGACGAGTTCGGGCTTTGCGCGGCGAACGCCGAAGCGGCGATAAAAAGTGAAAACATAATAATAGCGGCCGGCGCGGTGGTTCTGCGCGAGGCCGAAAAAGCCGCGAAAATTTGTTCGGAGCTGGGGATAGAGACGGCGGCGGTTTACGCGGCGAGATTGAAACCCTTAGATACGGACGGTCTGCGGCGGCTTAAAGCGGCACGGCTTTTCGTGATAGAGGATAACGTCCGTGCGGGCGGCTTCGGGAGCGCGGTCGCGGAATATTTCGCGGACAAAACCGGCGCGCCGAAGGTGCATATTTTTTCCGTCGGCGACGGTTTTCCCGGCTGCGGAACGCGTGAGGAACTATTGAAGAGCGAGGGGTTGGACGCGTTAAGCGTAAGCGAAAAAATAGCGCGTTCGATAAAAACCGTTTAAAACCGCGCGGCGAAAAAAGGCGCGAAAATTTGTTTTGCAAAATTTTTTTAAAACCTTCTTTTTTATTTGACAAAAGGAAAGGGTTTGTGTTATCCTAAATATACGTTATATTTTAGGTGCGGTATAAAAAGAACTGTATCTATTTGTTTTTTTATAGGGAATATAAAAATGCAAAATTTGTTCGCGGTCGTTATTATAAGCGTCGTCGTTCTTGTCGGAATTATATACGATGAGAGATTTTTGGCGTTGCGGCGATAACGGTTGCGGGTTCTTAAGAAGTTGAACAACCTCGTTGCGGCGCAAGCGGGGTTTTTTGTTTTTTATGAGACCGAAAGAAAAACGCATTTAAAAGGCGCTATAAAAGACAAAAAAGACCGAAATCGCCAGTGTATGCGAATAAAAAACGAGCGGCAAGCATATCGGCTAATTACGCGGTATTACTTTTAAAGTTTTTTGAAAATGAGCGCGGAGTAGAAACACTTTCTCCGCAAAAGGTTTCCGCCGCGTAAAACTAGCGTACAAAAAAGGAAAACGGATTATGGAATTGACCGGAGCGCAGATTATAATAAAGGAATTGTTGCACGCGGGGGCGGACAAGGTTTTCGGCTATCCCGGCGGTAGCGTTTTGGACATTTACGACGAATTGTACAAGAGCCGCGGCGAGATTAGGCATTATATTTTCGCGGACGAACAGGGCGCGGCGCACGCGGCGGACGGTTACGCGAGGGCGACGGGCAGAGTGGGCGTAGTTATCGCGACTTCGGGTCCGGGCGCGACGAATCTCGTTACCGGCATAGCGACGGCGTATCTTGATAGCGTGCCGCTCGTGGCGATTACGGGCAACGTCGCGACGGAATTTATCGGACGCGACAGCTTTCAGGAGGTTAACATAGTAGGCGTCACTATGCCCGTGACCAAGCACAACTATATCGTAAACGACGTGAGGGACCTGCAAGGCACAATCCGCGAGGCATTCCGTATCGCGTCGGATGGGCGGCCCGGACCCGTGCTGATAGACATACCCAAAGATGTTCAGAAGAGCGTTACTGAATACGGCGCGGACGCGGGAACTACTGTGCTCGACAATACGGAAAACCGGCGCGAAAGCTTCGGTCTTAATAAGACGGAAAAGGAACGCGCAAGCGGACTTATTAAAAACTCCGAAAGATCTTGTCTCGACGGCGCGATAGAGCTTATCAAAAGCTCGGAAAAGCCTTGTATATACGCGGGCGGCGGCGTGATAATCGACGGCGCGTCCCGGGAGCTTGCGGCGTTCGCCGAGTTAATAGGCGCGCCGATTACGGCGAGTCTTATGGGGCTGACCGCCGTGCCTTACGACCGCTCATATTTTCTGGGAATGGCGGGCATGCACGGTAAATATGCCGCGTCGAAAACCGTCGCGGAATGCGACCTGTTGATAGCGTTCGGCACGCGTTTTTCCGACCGCGCGACGGGCGACAAGAAACGCTTTTCGGACGGACGCAAAATATTGCAGTTCGACATTGACCGTGCCGAAATAAATAAAAACATAAAGACGGACGCGTATGCCGTGGGCGGAATTAAGGAGATTTTAAAAGCTCTTCTTTCCTCAAAGGAGCTGCGGGACGGCATAGTAAACCGCGCCGCGGCGCGTTCGGAATGGCGGGCTTACGCTAAGAGACTGAAAAGCAGCCCCGAAAACGACATAGAGCGCTCGTCAAAGCGGTTGCCGCCTAAGTTCGTCATAGAGACGGTCAAAGCCGCCTTCGGAGGGAATATCGTCGTCGCGACGGACGTGGGGCAGCATCAGATGTGGACGGCGCAATATTTCGGCTTCGAAAGACCGCGCAGTCTTGTTACCAGCGGCGGTTTGGGTACGATGGGTTACGGCATGGGCGCGGCGATAGGCGCGGCGATAGGCACGGGTCTACGCGCCGTGTTGTTCACGAGCGACGGGAGTTTTCATATGAATCTGAACGAACTCGCGACGGCGGCGTCTTACAATGTGCCGTTGACCGTAATACTTTTGGACAATAACGCGCTCGGAATGGTTAGGCAATGGCAGACTATGTTTTACGGCGGTCGCTATTCCGAAACCGCGCTCGACAGAAAAACCGATTATGTCGGGCTTGCGAAGGCGTTCGGCGCAAGAGGTTTTCAGGCGGAGGACCGCGCGGAGTTTTCCGCCGTACTCTCGGAAGCCGTCAAAATAAAGACGCCGTGCCTTATCCGTTGCGTAATCGACAGCGATGAAAGCGTATTTCCGATGATACCCCCGGACGGCGCTATCGGCGATATAATAATAAGATGACGTTTTTCACGTTCGGCAAGGTTTTTTAATGAAAATAAAGGAGATTTCACCATGAAAAAATATACCGTAATATTGCTTGTCGCCGACAGGCACGGCGTGCTGACGAGGATTTCAGGGCTGTTCGCAAAAAGGGCTTACAATATCGACAGCTTAAGCGTCGGACGCACGCATATGAACGGCGTTTCGCGAATGACGATTGTAGTGGAATGCGGCGACGATTTACTGGAGCAAATCGAGGAACAGCTCAAAAAACTTGTGGACGTACTGTACGTCGAGCCTGTCATAGACAGACCCGCAGTTACGCGCGAATTGATGCTCGTCAAGGTTGGGCACGGCGGCACGTACTCGGACTCGGCGCGTATAATCGAGGTAATAAACGTGTTTAGAGGTAAGGTTGTGGATATGGCCCCCGACTCGCTGATAGTTGAAATAACAGGACAGGAGGAAAAGCTGAACGCCTTTTTGCAATATACCGAACGCTTCGGCATATTGGAGGTCTCGCGGACGGGAGTTACGGCAATGTTGCGCGGAGGCAGCCGCACAAATTAAGACGGTTTCCGCCGGTATACCGAAAAATATATATACCTCAAAAAACGAACCTATTATTTGAGGAAAGAATTATGTAAAAAGTCGAAAAAAACGGCGGATCTATAACCGAAAAGAACAAGGAATATTATTTGCGGAAAAACGGTGGGAAAAGTCGAAAAAACATACGGTTTATGAAAACAAATCAAAATAAAAAATCACAAAAAAACGGAGGTTCTATTTATGGCAAAAATGTATTATGAAAAGGATTGCAATCTAAAAAAACTCGACGGCAAAACCGTCGCGATAATCGGTTACGGCAGTCAGGGACACGCTCACGCGCAAAATCTTCGCGACAGCGGCGTAAAGGTCGTCGTCGGTTTATACGACGGCGCGCCGTCCGCAATCCGCGCAAGGGCGGACGGTTTCGAGGTTCTCACCGTCTCGGAAGCCGCGAAGAAAGGCGATTTAATTATGATTTTAATCAACGACGAAAAGCAAAAAAACGTTTACGACAGGGAAATCGCGGGCGCGCTCATTCCCGGAAAGACACTCGCGTTCGCCCATGGCTTCAACATCCACTATAAGCGTATAATTCCGCCCGACGGCGTCGGCGTCGTTATGATTGCCCCCAAAGGACCCGGACACACCGTTCGCTCGCAATTTCTTTCGGGCGACGGCGTGCCTTGTCTCGCGGCGGTGGAGTGCGACGCGGCGGGAGACGCTTGGGAAACGGTTTTGGCATACGCGGCGGGCATAGGCGGCGCGAGGACGGGAATTTTGGAAACGACCTTTAAGGAAGAAACCGAGACCGATTTATTCGGCGAGCAGGCGGTGCTGTGCGGCGGCGTAACCGCACTTATGCAAGCGGGATTCGATACCCTTGTGGAGGCGGGCTATCAACCCGAAAGCGCGTATTTCGAGTGCGTCCACGAAATGAAATTAATAATCGACCTTGTCGCGCAAGGCGGCTTTTCCTTTATGCGCTATTCCATAAGCGATACTGCCGAATACGGCGATTACCTTACGGGACGCAGAATCATAACCGATGAAACCAGAAACGAAATGCGCAAGGTCTTGCTGGAAATACAAAACGGAGCGTTCGCCGATAAATGGATTAAGGAAAACGACTTAGGCAGAACAAATTTTGAGCGCATGAGAAAGGACGCTAAATCTTCGATTGTCGAAAAAGTCGGTGCGGATTTGCGCGAAAAAATGACGCGCATCCGGACGGATGCGGATGAATAAGAAAGAGTTTGAAAAGATTACGCGAAAGAAATCTTTTTAGGAATTATGAAAATTTACGTTGTGGGGAAATCTTTCGCGGACTTGCAGGGCGCGGCGGGGGAATAGCGTCTTTATTCGCCGAGATTTCGACGGAAACCCCTGTCTTTTTATGAAAATATGCGGGAGAAACCTTTTGTGAACAAAAGATTTCTCCCGCGCCCCTTTCCGAAAAACTTTATCATTTTTTATTAAAGTGCGCCGACACTACGCGAAACAGCCGCATTAAGCTTGTTAGCCGTAAATTTACGGAAACTCTCTTTCGTAAGGCGATAGTTGATTGGCGCTTTTAACCCGTACCGGAAACGCCTTCCGAGCCGCATAAAATGTCTGCAAAGCCTCCGCTTTTTTGCGCGTAATCACTCTGAGCGGTATCGGACGGAAGAAGAAACCGCCGCGCCGTCTTTAACGCGCAAATTATCCAGTTCCGCCGTAAAGCTTTTTGAAAAAAAGTGGGTTTTTCTTCATAAAAAGGTTTTCCTCCGCGAAAAACGTTTTTTCCCAAGATAACTTTTTACTAATCCGCCGTCAAAAAGAGCGGACGCGTAAGGCGTCCGCTTGTTCGCATAATAAAAGCGGCGAAATTTTTTGAAAAGAAAGAGATGGGGAAAGTCTTTTATTCAAAAAAAGATTCCGTCTCCACGAAAAACATCCTTTTTAAATCACGGTTTCGATGAATTTGTCGAAAGCGGCTTGACCTCTTTCGGTGTTTTTGAACACGGCCGTACACTCCAGTATTTTTTCGCAAACCGAATTTATGTATTCCGTGACGGCGCGTTCGGCGGCTACGCGTTCCATATTCAGACCGTTGTCGTTTGCGAGTTGTAGCAACGCGTGCGCATGCTTGTGCAAGGGATGCGTTTCTCGGAACAAATCCTCGATTATCAGCGGTTTTTCACCCGAAAGGTAGGCGGCGATTTCGTGGCTCTCCCCATAGAGGCGTCCGGGCAGGATGAACAGACCCATAACCTCGATTATGCCTATGCCCTCCTTTTTGATGTTGTGAAGCTCGGCGGGCGGATGGAATATGCCGAAAGGAAAGTCCCCGTTCGTGCGGTTGTTCCTTAGAATCATGTCGAGAATATACGTGCCGTCATCCTCGAGGCGCGCAACGGGCGTGACGGCGTTGTGCGGCGTTTCGCCGGTATAAGGAATTATTTCCGAGTTTTCGTCGCGGTAGCCGCTCCATTTGCAGAGAATGTGATCGGCGTGATTTATCAGATCCTCGCGGCTTTTGCTTTTCAGCCGAATTACGGAGTTGTACCAATCGACGACGGAGAGCGATACGGTCCTGAATTTCACGTTTTTGAACGTCCGCCTGTCATCCGCGTCAAACATTGGAAGAACTTTGTCGCCGCCCTGAAAATGGTCGTGAGCGAGAATCGAGCCGCCGACGATGGGTAGCGCGGCGTTCGAGCCGATGAAGAAATGGCGGAAAAGATCGACGAAGTCGAACATTTTTATGAACGCAGATCGGTCGACTTTCATGGGCTTATGCTCGTCGGACAGCGCGATGCAATGTTTTTGGTAGTAGACATAAGGCGAAAATTGAAGCTGCCAATTTTCGTTATTCAGTAGAATGGGTACGGTTCTGAGCGTTTGGCGCGCCGCGCGGCCGAAATCGCCCGAAAAACCGACGTTATCCTTGCAAAGAGGACATTTCGGATACGCGCCCCTCGGCGTATTTTTTGCTCTTTCTATATCTTTAGGATCTTTTTCGGGCTTGCCGCAGTTTATAGTGACGATGATTTTTCCGAATTTTCCCGCCGTTTCCCATTGCAGATTTTTTTCTATGTCCGCCGACCTTATGTAGTTGGACTTTACGGAATAATCGTTCAAAAAATCCGTCGCCTTGGCTACGCCCTCTTTTAGGGCGATTTGGTCGAAACGCTCGGTGATGAAAGAGGGGAGAGGCGCGAGTATTCCCATAATACGCGTCTCATGAAGTATACGCTCGGTCTCCGTGCCGCCGATAAGCCCGCTCTCCTCCGCGTAATCCAAAAGCGGATTCAAAATGTCCGATTGTAAATCGCCGTATTTCGAAACGGACGCCGACGAGGGCTCCTTTAAATCCAACGCCGCTAAAAGACCGTTGCGTATAAGAATATTATCCTCGGTTTTTAAATATAAGTTGTCGTTCGCATAGGCTATAAGTTCCTCGATTTTCTCCGCGGCTTTTACTGCTGTAATACTCATAAATCCTCCTTTTTCATGATATGTGTTCATATTTTAAATGACGGTCTTTACGCGTCTTTTTACATCTGTTTCGCGTCAGTTTTTTTGCCGTACTGCCGCGACAAGAAAAAAACTGCTTTAACAGCCGCGAAAGACCATCGCAAACCCCTCGTTTTTAATTATGAATACAGGTTTTATTTTTGGCGGTTCTAAATTTTCGCGATAAAAAGCGGATACCGATAGGGTGAAATCATCACGGATTTTTAGAACTCCTTTATTTTTTAATACCGCCGCCTTTTTGTCGCTTGTGGTAACCGTAGGTAAAGCGGTATATAATTAGACTTATCTTGAAACCGTGCCGATATATACTTTACCGCTTTCGGCGTGCCGCGCGCGGCTTTTTCACGCGCTGATATATTATAGCATTTAAAGCGTTAAATGTAAAGAGTAAACAACAAAAATCTTTATAGATTTTGTTGGCGTACGATAGACGTGTCAGTTAAGAAATTAGCGCGGGAAGTTCGCGTTATTTGCGGAGATTGCGACGAGTTTGCGCAAGCGGACGGGGAATAAAAAAGTGAAAGATTCGACTTGGGGTTAGCCTGCCGTCGTGGGTATGCGATAGTTTGAGTAATTAACGGACGTCGTTGCGTCTAGTCGGTAAGACGGTAGAAAAGCGCGTTTATCGTTTAAAAAGCGCCGCGAAACTGTTTTATGCGTAAACAGTCGGTCCGGCGAGTCGCTGAAAATCGCGACGAAACTGGAACGGGCTTACCTCTCCCGTTCCGTCGCCGATAACAAGGAAAAATCAGAAAAAAATTAAGAGTGGCGGTCTGTGCTAAGAAATTACAGAATGCTAAATTGTTTACCCACGATTGTTCCGCCAAGCTCGGTTTCTTTTAGACGAAACAAAGAATCGGCAAGCGATTTGTTGACGTTTTCTATATTAGGTGAGCAAAACGACAAAAAAGCGCCCCCTAAGCCAAAAATTCATATATTTTTTTCATTTAGATTTAAGGTCGATTAAAGGAGACGATTTGCCGTTTGAGAAAACAAAAAATGTCCAAGCTATTCTCATAATTTCCTAATAAGTCCTTGACTTTCTCTGAAAAATATGTTAATATGTGTATTATATATTATAGGAGATTGAAAAATGGACGAGTTGTTTTCTATATCACAAGCTACTCAATATTTAAAGGTTTGCGAAAAAACTATGCGTCGTTTGATACAGTCAAAAAAATACTTGCTTCAAAAGTCGCTAACAAATGGCGATTAAAGAAAATTGATATTGATATTTACCTTAAAAGTAATGCAAGCGGAAAGGAATATTGATTATGAGCGAAAGATTTACGGAGGATTTATTCTTAAAAGCAAGCGGAATAAGTTTAGGCGAGAATGATTTCGGTTATGTTTTTCCGCAAGGTAAAGCTACCGGTTTCAAAGATATAATTAGCCTGTTTAGAAAGATGGGCGGAAAGCCGGATGTTTGTGAAGTTGAAGATTTTGCTATTTCAAAAACAGGCATGGCAATGCCCGAGTATCTTGTTATATTCAAAAACGAGAAGAATACTCTAATGATCGTTGAATGCAAAGCAAGCGAAAAACAACATGAAAGTGAAAACAGAAACAAACCGAAAAGCTTTTCTGTTGACGGCGCATTATTTTATGCAAAGCATTTGAAATCTGATTACAATGTTATTGCAGTTGCGGTTAGCGGCAAATCAAAAGATAAATGTCGTGTAAACGCTTATTATTGGCGGCGCGGCGCCGACATATATGATGAGTTAAAAAAATCAAGAGATGTTATTCTTGACCCGGAGAACTATTTGAAGCTTGTGCAAGGCAAAAAAATGGAGCGTAAGTTCTCTATTGAGGAAGTTCGTGAATTGTCACTTGAAATGCACGACAGATTATGGGAATGTAAAGTAAGCGTAAAAGATAAACCAATTTTTATTGCAGGTATTCTTATTGCGTTACAGGACCAAAGCTTCCGTAACGACTGGGATAATTTGTCTAATTTTGATATGTTGGTTAGAGCTATGATTGGCTCTATTGAAAGCATGCTTGACAAAAGCAACATAAGAAAAGAAAAAATCAATGCGATTAAAGGTTCTTTTGAGAAAATTAAGACAAACGAAAAACTAAAATCAATGCCTTTCGGCGCAAATGGCTCTTTGCCGTGGTTCATTGGACAACTCGAAAGTAAAATATTTCCAATGATGAACCATTACGAATATACTGAAGATGCTCTTGGTGTTTTCTATCATGAGTTCATTAAATATAGCAGCGGTGACGGTAATGGTCTTGGGATTGTTTTAACGCCAAGGCATCTGACTGATTTTATGTGTGAAATCGGCGAAATAAACAAGAACAGTAAAGTAGTAGATATTTGTTGCGGCTCAGGGTCTTTCTTGGTTACCGCAATGTCAAAGATGTGTAAAAATGCCGATCCAAATAAAGTAATTGAAATCAAACAATCGAGCTTATATGGAATAGAACTGGATATTGAATTGTTTACACTTGCCGTTACAAATATGATTGTGCGACAAGACGGTAAATCAAACATTATACATGCCGATTGTTTTGACGCAAATGCAAAAAAAGAATTGTTAAAAAATTTCCCGGACACTCAATTAAATCTCGGTTTAATGAATCCGCCATATTCTCAAAAAGACCATGTTGAGTTGGAGTTTGTTGAAAAATTATTATCCTTCCTTGCTCCCAACGGACTGGGGGTTGCAGTGGTTCCAATGAGCTGCGCAATAGGAACAAAGTTTAAAGAAGAACGCCGAAGATTATTTAACAGCCATACCCTAAAAGCGGTATTTAGTATGCCTGATGACATATTTTATCCTACCGGCACGAATGTTTGCGTTATGGTTTGGCAAGCACATAAGCCGCACGACGTAAAACAAAAAACTTTTTTTGGTTTTTGTAAAAACGACGGTTTTGTAAAAAGAAAAAAGCTTGGACGTGTAGATGTAAAAAACTTGTGGGAAGAAGTAAAAAAAGAGTGGCTTGAACTTTATCGAGATAAGAAGGTGATTGATGGCAAAAGTGCCTTGCAAGCTGTTACGCACTCTGATGAATGGCTACCGGAAGCCTATATGAAAACGGATTATTCCACTTTAACGCAAAAAGATTTTGAAAGAACAGTTAGGGACTATTTTTCCTATTTAGTGAGGTGTGGTCATGACAATAAAGACTAAACTTTTCAAAATTATGGAATTGTTTATAATTCACAAAGGGACTCGTCTAACTAAAGATGAGATGGTTGATGGGTCTACAAATTACTTAGGTGCTATTGATAATAATAACGGTGTTCGCCAACAAATTGATGCTTTGCCAAAATTTCAAGGTAATTATATTACGGTCAATTATAACGGAAGTGTTGGCGAAGCTTTTTATCAAAATCAACCGTTTTGGGCATCTGACGATGTTAACGTGCTTGAACTTAAAAATCATGTATTAAATGAAAAAATTGCGCTTTACATTATCACAGTAATAAGAGCGAATAGAAATAAATTCTCCTATGGTCGTAAATGGACTATGGAAAAAATGCGTGAAGAAGAGATACTCTTGCCAATTGATAAAAACAATTCCCCGGACTGGAATTACATGGAAAAATATATTAGCGACTTGAATATTGTGTTGCCAAAAACTAATAATGTGAGTAAAAATGCACCTTCCCTAGATTTGACAAAATGGAAATCCTTTTTAGTTGGAGATTTATTTAAGGTTGTTCGCGGAAAAAGGATAGTAAAAGATGTGGATTTTTTTAATGAATTGTCAGGAGAATACTGCATTCCAGTGATTACTCCAACAACTAAAAATAACAGTATTGACGGCTTTTATCATGATTATAACTGTGCAGGTAATTCAGTTGTCTGTGGCGGTGAAGCCGCCGGTATGTTTGCTACATATCAAAAAGATAACTGCTGGGTTATGGACAGGAGTCGCATATTTCAACCTAAAAACAATACTATTATTAACAAGTATACAAGTATGTTTCTACTTACATTATTTAATTTCAACCATTACCTTTTTTCGTATGGTCGTAGTGCAAATCCTAATATAATTGAAAATATAATTATAAAATTACCGGTTACTGACAACGATACACCAGATTGGCAATATATGGAAAATTATATTAAAAGTTTACCTTACGCTGATATTATATAAATTACCTATGATTGATCTTAATAACGTTAAAATTTTTAAAAAAGGTTTTACCGGCGAAGTCTTAGAAAACACCTAAAAAGGAAAAAAGGCTATGAATCTCAGAGATACTTTAAGAATAAACGAGGCGGGGCATTTGGAAATCGGCGGCGCGGATACCGTCGATTTGGTCAAGCGGTTCGGCACGCCGCTTTACGCATTGGATTACGCGTATATCGCGAATGTGGCGTCGGCTTTCGTTTCCGCGTTAAGGGACAATTACGGGGAGGGCGCGGTGGCGTTCGCATCCAAGGCGTTTTGCTCCGCGGCGGTATACAAGCTGATAAGCGGCTTGGGTTTATATGCGGACACGGTATCGAAGGGAGAGATGTACACGGCTTTTTCGGGGAAGATGTTGCCCGAAAGGATTATCCTTCACGGTAACAACAAGCAGGCTTACGAGATCGATTACGCCGTCGAAAACGGCGCGGGATATATCGTTTTGGACGCCGGACACGAGGCGGCGGCAGTAGACGCGGCGGCAAAAAAACACGGTAAAATTCAAAGAGTTTTGGTGCGGGTAAATCCCGGCGTGGAGGCGCATACGCACCGCTTCGTGCAGACGGCGCGCGCGGACAGCAAGTTCGGCTTTTCCATTGCGGACGGCTGTGCGGACGCTTTTATAAAAAGCGTTTTCAATTATCCGAATTTGGAATTTTGCGGCGTTCATTGCCATATCGGTTCGCAGATTTTCGACGAGGAGGCTTACGGTTTGGCGATAGACGTTATGACGGACTACATTAAGCGTCTGGGCGGGCTTTACGGCATAGCGGTAAAGGTTTTAAATCTCGGCGGCGGCTTCGGCGTACATTACACCGAAAAAGATCCGTATTATACGGCGGAGAATTACGCGGAGTACGTTGTGTTTATAGCCGAAAAATTAAAGGAAAGCGCAAGGAAAAAGGACATAGCCAAACCGTTTTTAATCATCGAGCCGGGGCGTTCGCTGATTGCGGAGGCTGGCATAACGCTGTATACCGTAGGCGCGGTAAAGGATATCAAGGGGATAAAAAAATACTATGCGGTGGACGGCGGTATGTTTGAAAATCCGCGCTACGTAATGTACCGCTCCGAGTATTCCGCAATCGTCGCGAACAGGGCTACGGAGCCGTTCGCGGAGACCGTTTCTCTGACGGGAAAGTGTTGCGAGAGCGGCGATATGATCGCCGTCGATATTCCGCTTCAAAGGGCGGACAGAGGTGATATAATCGCTGTGTTTTCGACGGGCGCGTATAATTACAGTATGAGTAGCCGCTATAACGGTAATTTGAGACCGCCCGTCGTTATGGTCAAGAACGGGCAAGCCGAATACATAGTTAAGCCGGAGACATACGACGACTTGATTCGGCACGACATAATACCGAATTTTTTGAAATAAAAACGGCGTAGCGTAATGCGAAATTTTTAACATAAAAACAGGAGCTGTTTTTTGCGTAGTAAAAAGCAGCACCGCTTTTTTAGGGCGTCTTAGCAAAACGGAGTAAGCGAAAAATTGAGATATATTGCGTAACCGAAACGGAATGCAAGATACGGCGCCTAAAACTGCGGAAAGCATATGATATATAGCGTTGTAAAAGAAAAAATCGCCCGAGCGGCGATTTTTTTGCGCGTATGCCGTATGGCGCGAATCAAATCGGCGGAAGTTCGCAGCGGGGATCATATAGCCAAATGCAAAGCGAATCACAAGGTGCACATAGTGGGTATGAGTTGAAAGAAGGGGATAGCGAAATCTTGACCTGATGAACAAGAATCGAATGCAAGATCGCAAAGGCGGAAAGGCTACAAGACACAGACCAAAGTCCAAAGTATGAGCGTAGACCCTATGCGGTAAATTTGGCGGGTTAAAGAGAAAAGATATGAAGATACTAAATGAAAGACGGGAGAGAAACGATAGCGTTTACTTATCAATCGCAATGCATGAGCGGCGTCCCCGTCATTGTTATAGGCGAAAATTTTTGCAAGCGGAACGCGTTGGTTACGCCCGAAAGCGCGACTTTGCAAATGGAAGCGTATTAGAAGAGTATTATTTGACGCAAAAAATCAGCAAGACGCAAAACCAAAAAATATACGGGGAACTTATCGGTACGGGCAGAATTGTAACACTGAACGCATTCGATAATCGCGGGTTTATAACGGTTTTAGGCGACGGAAAATTTGACACACAAGACGAGGGGCGGGCGATAGCCGACGCGGACGGGAATTTGTATCTCACAAGCAACCGAAAGGATTTCGCTGTGAAAGAGTTAAAAATTGCGTTTTGTATTTTCCCCATTTATTCGAAAAAGGTTTTCCCCGCATAAATTTTTAAAAAAACGCTTTACGGATTCGTTTATACACAAAAAACGTCAGCGCGGCTGAAATTGTTCCGCGCAGGAGGTTAAAAGGCAGTACGCCGAAGGAAATGTAGTAGTAATAGAAGCTGTCCCGCGTTATGCCGTTATAGAGCTTAGATAGCATTCCGACGATCGCGTCGAAATTGCCGTGAAAGAACAGCTCGACGTAGAAAGGGACGAGTAGCACGCGGTTTAGGAGAGCTGCGGTAAGGGTGGAAATCACCGTGCCCGCAATGAGCGCTATCGCGGTGTTTATGTTAGCGTTTTTGGAGCGCGCGAGGGACGTTCCCGCGTTTTTGCCGCCGACGAGCCCGTCCGCATAGCTTTTTTTCTTATCGCCCGGCACAAAAATCACGAACATAGCCAGAAGATTTTTTATGCCGAGATGCGGCGATTCCTTTCTGATACGGTATATGAGCGACGCGGGCAGAACGAAAGATATACCGATGATTATGTCGGCGATTTCACCCGCAAGCGCCGTGCTTGTCAGCGGCATTTTTAGCAGACCTTTTAGAACGACTATAAGACAGCCGCCCGCGGGTCCTAAGGTAAAGCCGCCGATCAGCGCGGGCAGGTCGGAGAATTGCATTTCCAAAAATTCGGGAAAAACGAAAGGAAGATTGAATTTTAAAAGATACAATACAAAGCTCAGCGCGGTAAGAATAGCCGTTTGAGCGACGTAGAGCGCGGCAAATTTTTTTTTGCGCGTCATTTTTTTAGCTCCTTATTGTTTAAAGTGTTTTTTATGTATTCAATATTCGTTTAAACGGGGAATCGACGTTTTTTGTATATTAATTTCAATACGACCCGGCGTTTTTTCTCATGCGGTCTAAATACCGAATCGGCGTTTCCCGTATTCCGGTTTCAATATAAAATTAATGGCTCAATATAATCATAGCGTTAATTTAAAAGCCGAACCGGCACCTTTTTTATATTTTACAATATAAACGGCGCGGTGTCAATTCATTTGATTGACTTTAATCGCTTTTTGTTATAATATTTAATCGCTATGGATTTATTTGATTTTGTGAAAAAACCGGACGCGCCTCTTTCCGAGAGAATGCGTCCCGAAACGATAGCCGAATTCGTCGGGCAGGGGCACTTGGTGGGCGGGGATTCCCTACTGATAAGGGCGATAAAGGCGGACGTTCTCGGCAGTTGCATTTTGTACGGTCCGCCCGGTACGGGCAAGACTACGCTTTCGAACATTATAGCCGCGACGACCAATTCGCATTTCGAGAAGCTGAACGCCGTAGCCTCCGGCGTCGCCGACGCGAAGCGCATAATCGAGGAGGCGAAAGAGCGGCTGAGAGTGAGCGGTCAAAGGACGTATCTGTTGCTTGACGAGTGCCACAGATGGAACAAAGCTCAGTCCGACAGCGTACTCGCCGCAATCGAGCGGGGTTGCATAATATTTGTCGGCTCGACGACCGAAAATCCTTACGTTTCTATGACGAACGCCATAGTTTCGCGTTGCCGCGTTTTCGAGTTTAAAAGGCTTTCGGAGGACGATATAAAAGCCGTGTTGCGCCGCGCCGTCGCGGATAAAAAAAAGGGGTTGGGCAATTATAACGCGCGCTTGGACGGGAAAGCCGCCGCGCATCTGGCTTTTTTCGCGGGAGGCGACCTTCGCACCGCGCTCAACGCCCTCGAATTGGCGGTTCTGACTACGCCGCCCGACGCGGACGGCGTGATAACGGTGGATTTGAAAGCGGCGGAGCAATCCATTCAGAAAAAACCGCTCTCTATTGACGAGAGCGCGTATTACGACAATCTGAGCGCATTTTGCAAAAGTCTTAGGGGGAGCGACCCATCCGCCGCGCTGTTCTATTCGGAACGTATGATTCAAGCGGGCGTGGATCCGCTGATAATTTTCCGCCGTCTTATGGCTCATTCAGCCGAGGATGTTGGAGTCGCCGATCCGAACGCGCTTGTCGTATCCGCATCCGCTCTCGCCGCGTATGAAAAGATGGGCTATCCCGAGGGAATATTGCCGCTTTCGGAGGCGATAATATACGTCTGCAAAGCGAAAAAGTCAAATTCGACGCTTTTGGCTATGGACGCGGCGCGCGCCGCCGCTCTGAAATACGCGGATTTGCAACCGCCCGTCTACCTTCGCGATACGAATTACAAGAGTGAAAAAATAACGGGCTATAAATATCCGCACGACTACGGCGGCGCCGTCGAGCAGCAATACCTGCCCGACGAAATCAAGAATATGCGCTTTTATACGCCGAACGAAAATGACGAGTAAAATTATTTTTTTAAATTTATGCGGAAGAGAACCTTTTCTCCTAAGAAAAGGTTCTCTTCCGCGCCTATTTCCAAAAGATATTTACGGCGGATAAGGAGAGCTTTTTTGCGGTATAATTACGCGTTTGGAAAATACGGACAAATAACGCGTAAGCGGCGGAGCGATACGGCTTATTTTGACCGCGAATACCTCGTAATTTGTTATGCTTAATATGTGCGGTAGCATATAAAAACGCCTGATTACGCATTTTAAAAACGAGGAAATTCGGAAAGCGAAAAAAACAAAAGGGCGTAATAAAATACGGGTGTATTGCGCGAGGGGGAGGAGAGGTATGGGGGTTATTGACGACGGAAAATTTCCGCCCGTTTTGGAGACCGAAAGATTGATATTACGTCCTATGGAATTGGCGGACGCGGCGGATATATTCAAGCATGCGGGCGACGAGGAAACCGTGAGATATATGCTGTGGAATAGGCATACGAGCATATATGACACGATAGATTTCGTAAACATGGAGCTGGCGCGTTATGAGAATAAAAAAAGCTTCGATTACGCGATAGTTCTCAAAGAGAATGTCGAAAGCGACGAAAACGGCAAAAATGACAAAAACCGTAAAAACGCCGAAAATAGCGTAAATGTCAAAAACGGCCAAAACGGCGGGCGTTTGATAGGCACGGGCGGCGTGTTTGACGCGTCGGATTTGCCGCATAAGGCGGCAATCGGGTATATTTTGAATAAGGATTATTGGGGCAGAGGCTTCGCGACCGAAGCGATGAGAGCCGTCGTCGGTTTTTTGACCGCCGAGCTGCGCGTTCACCGAATAGAGGCGTACCATACGTCTGAAAACGCCGCGTCCGGACGGGTGATGCAAAAGCTTGGCATGAAATACGAGGGTATGCATATAGACTCGCTTTATCTAAGAGGACGATACTTTACGACGGTGCATTACGCCCTAATAAACGGCTGATTTTTTGACTTTACGGGGAAAAATTTTTTCTTTTTTTAAACTGCCAGGGAAAATCTTTTGTGAACGAAAGATTTTTCCCGCGTTCACTTCCCAAAAACTTTATAAGCCCGCACTCGCGGGCGTTTAAGCGGTATAAATGAGAAATCATAGCGTTTGTTTTCCCGGAGAACAGGCGCAATTATTATTTTTACTTATACTTTTAAACGGCAACGTAAAGCTCGTTCGCTATAATAAGCCGTTAAATTACGAATTAAAAATTACAGCCAAAGCAACGAGCGGTTTAACGCTTTGCGCCACATCTCGAATTGAGCCGTCGCCGCCGCCCGGTTTTCGTCCGGTCTGAATATTTTATGCGCCGGCATACCTTTTTTTAGCCCGTTCTCGTCAATCAGCCCCATACGGAGCGCGGCGAGCGCGGCTACGCCGTAGCCCGTAGCCTCGACGGATTCGGGACGGGCTATTTCCATACCGAGCAGGTTGGACATAAGTTGCACCGCAAGGTCGCTGTTGGAAACGCCGCCCGAGACGCTCAATTTTTGTATGTCTAGGTCAAGCTTTTTAAAAGAAATCAGCACGTCGGACGCCGCGAACGCAACCGAATCGAGTACCGCCCGCACGAAATGCTTGCGGTCTGCGTCGGGACCTATGCCCATAAACGAGGCGCGCGCCGACGGATCGTTGTACGGCGCGCCGGACATTCCGCCGAGAGCGGGCACAAAATAGACGCCGTTGCTGTCCTTGACCGAGGCGGCGTCCTCATCCAACTGCTCTATGCTGCCGTACAGCCCGAGCCGCTCCCGCGCCCATTCGAGGCAACTTCCCGCCGTATAGGAATTGCCCTCGAACATATACGAGATTTTACCGTTCACACGCCAAGCGACGGATGTATAAAAGTTCCCGTAGGTCTTATATTCTCCCCCGATATTGACGTTCACGAAAGTGCCGCTACCGTTGGTGCATTTCGCGGCGCTCGGCTCAAAACAGCCGTGAGCGAACATAGCGGCCTGCTGGTCGGCTATCATACCGTAAATCGGAATTTCCGCCCCGAAAAATTCGCGCGGAATAACGCCGAAGTCCGCGCTCTCTTCGTCGATTTCAGGCAACATATCCCCGCGCATACCGATAAACTGCGGTATGTATGAGTTCCATTTGCAGGTTCGGTTGTCGAGCATAGTGCTGTTACTCGCCATACTGAGCGTGGTCTTGAACTGCTTGCCGCCCGTCAGCTTAAAGAGTAGCCACGCGTCGAGATTGCCCCATCTGACGTCGTCCGATCGTAATTCCTTGCCGAATTCGGGAGAGGTTTCTTTTAGAGCTGCGACCATAACGGGCGTGTACAGCGGAACCAGGCGCGGCGCAACGCCCGGAAACGCCGCGTTGAAAGCGTCGTTTTCAACGAACAGACGTTTCAGTACGTCCGTGCCGCGCGTGTCCTGCCAGGTTATGAGATTGCAGAGCGGTTTCATGCTTTTTTCGTGCCAAAAAAGCCAGGAGGTGCGTTGCGCTCCTATGCCCGCGCAAGCGATTTCGTCGGATTTAACGCCCGTTTTTTCCAGAACCTCTCGGGCGGTTTCAAGAAGCAAATCTAAAATTTTCAGAGGGTCTTGCTCGACTCTTTTCGGGTCTGGATAGAGACTTTGAACTTTCCGCGCAGTCATGCCGATAAATTTCAAAGCCTTATCGTAAATTAAGCTTTTAACGCACGTCGTGCCGCAATCGAAAACGAGAATATAATTTTTCATCGGCTCTCCTTCATGTCGAATTTCCGCAGTAGTAAATTAAATCTTTAATAAACGTATGTTAATATACTTTTTGACGGCGCATGCAATATATGCCCCGCCGCAACGGGAAACGGAAACGCAGTTTTTATCGGCTATCGCTTGCCGCCTTATCGGATAGGGTTGTTATACGGCGTTTGCCTTTGTGGTATTATACTATAATTTAACCCGTCTGTAAATAGGCATTTTAAAAATTCTTTCAATTTTTAGAATAAATTACAAAAAAAACGGCGGTCTGTCTTGCAGGAACGGTTTTTTGACGAATTTTTATGATCGTTATGAATTGGAAACGCGCGAATGTAACCGTTGATTTTAGCCGTTTGCGGCGAAAAAAGCGGCGTTTGAAATTGCGCTGTACTGCCCGCGTTTTCATTGCCGGTAACCATATAGGTTCGCCGTCGCGATTAATCGTCGGCGTGCAGGTCGGAAAGGTTTGGAAAGAGGTCTAATGTAAAAAACGCGAAAACGGACCGAAAGAACGGAGCACGCGGTTTTTGCGCGTAACGCGTAATTCTAAAAAAAAGTCTTATTAGAAAAGTAAGGTCTAAAATTTATATCGAACTACGGCTTGCAACCGAAAATTCGCGGTCTCAACAGCGTTCAAAATTGCGCGCGGTCGCAGATTGAAACGGGCGCGGAATATTTGCGTTAAACAAATTACGGCGTAAGATTTAACGCGGCGGCATTGAGGAAAATAGGGCTAGACGCGTATCAGTAAATTAGAACGGAACGGCGCGAAAATCGAAACGGCCGAGTTGAGCCTAAGTCGCGCGAAATTGAAAAATCTTGTTAAGCTAAAAATTTGCAGACTTCGACGGCGGCAACCGCGCCGTCGGCGGCGGCTGTGGAAAGCTGGCGAACCTCCTTTGTGCGGCAGTCGCCCGCCGCGAATACGCCGCTCTCGGATGTGCGGCAGTTTTCTCCCGCTATTATATAGCCGTCCGCGTCCAAGTCGGCTATGCCGCCGAAAACGGCGTTTGACGGAACGTAGCCCACCGCTATGAACAAGCCGTCCACGGGCAGGACGGATATGCCGCCCGTGCTTTTATTTAAAATTTTCAAAGCGGATAGCGTGTTTTCACCTATAAGCTCCGAAATTTCCGAATTTAAGACGAAGGTTACGTTTTTCTTTTCGGAAAGAATTTCGGTCAATTTTTTTTCACCGCGGAATTGCTCGCGGCGGTGTATCAAAAATACGAGTTTCGACGTGTCGGACAAAAAAAGCGCGTCTGTAAGCGCGGCGCTACCGCCGCCCGCCACCGCCACGTTTTTGCCCTTAAAGAACGCGCCGTCGCATACGGCGCAATAGGAAACTCCGCATCCGCTAAGCTCGGTTTCGCGCTCCAAGCCCAACCGTCTGTGCTTGACTCCGGACGCTATTATCAGGCTTTTCGCTTTGAATTCTTTCGCGTCGGCAAAGACCGAAAAAGTTTTTTTTTCGATTTTGTCTTGTTTTTCCGTTTTTTTAAATTCCTTTTTTTCGCCGCCGTCCGTAACCGCGCCGATAACGATAAGATCGGAACGCGCGGACTCTGCGTCCCGAATATCGGTTTTTATCGCGGTAACGTCTGAAAATTCAAAATCCGCGCCGTGAGCCTCGACCTGCGAAAACAGTTCGCCCGCGTAATCCGCGCCGCTTATGCTCCTTATCGCGGGATAGTTTTCTATTTTGGGCGAATAAACAATCTGCCCGCCGATCGTTTCTCTCTCAAAAATCAAGACCCTTTTTCCGGCGCGTCTTAGATAGAGCGCGGCGGTCATACCCGCCGTACCCGCGCCGATTATTATTGCGTCGTACATATTTTACTCCGTATGATAGACTTTTTATTTTTTTTATAGTTATGCGGGCGGGGGAAGCCTTTTGCGAACCTATCGGATCCCGCCGCAAATTATTCGCGGCGGAGAGCGCGCTGACGCGCGCTTCTTTATTCACGGATATTTTTGTAAAAAACCCCGCCGCGTCTTTAAAGCCGCGCCCGCGTTTTTGTCTTATACCCGCGAAAAATCCGCCCCCTGTCCTTCGCGCCTACTTGCCGCCGTTCTAGGGCTTTCTCCCGCGACGCTTTCATAAAATTTTAGCAATATTATTTTGTGTAAAGTATCGCCGCCTTAATCGGATAGCGGCGCGTAAAACGCGCGGTCGGAAGCGTTTACTTTGCCGTCCTATTTTAAAAAGCGTTTTTCCGCGAGCCTATTCAAAAGACTTTAACATATTTGCCGGCGTTCCTTAAAAAGGGTTCCGATATTGGCTATGCGCGCGTCTTTAAAAACAAGACCGCTCTTTGTTATAAAATGTATGAAGTTTTTGGAAAAGGATGCGGGGGACCCATTTTGTTCGCAAACGGCTTCCCCCGCATAATTTAAAAAAACAAAAAACGCATATTTCTAATCGATTTTTGCCGCAACGTCCGCGCAATATTCGTCGGCGAACGCGCGTATTTCGTTCATACTCGCGTATTTGCCGAAGTGTCCGCCGTCGTTTACGACGATGAGTGTCGGCGCTTGACGGACCGCGTATTTTATCACAAGCTCCTCGTTATCGTCGGCGTCTAAAATTTGAAAAGAAATCTTTTTGCCGGAAAGATATTTTTGCGCGGTTTTGCAGTTCGGGCAGGTTTTTGTCGTGAACAAAAGTATCGGCGAATCGTTCCTTTTTATCCGCGCGCCAGCAACCTTGCCCCCGCCGCTTGCGCAACTACGCGGCGCGTCTTTTTTATACGGAGCCGGCTCGCCCAATCCGCTTATAACGCCGGCGCCATCCTCGAACCGGTTTTTGAATTCTTCCGCCTTGCAGTAGTTAGGATGCGGCGCAGACTCGTCTAAGCCGCGCATGATGTCGTATGCGAGACGGTCTTTAAATTCCTTCGTCTTGCCGTCGTTCCAGTTTTGAACGGGACGGTAGTAGCCGGTAATTCTGCTGTACACCTCGGTTTTCGCGCCGCAGTCGGGGCAGGAAAACCGTTCGCCAGTAATATAGCCGTGCGATTTGCAAATCGAGTAGGTGGGCGAGAGCGTATAATACGGCAGAGTATAATTTTCGGCGATTTTTTTGACGAGTCTTGCGGCGGCGCGCCAATCGGGGAGCTTTTCGCCTAAAAAGGCGTGAAAGACCGTTCCGGACGTATATAGCGTCTGTAAGCCGTCCTGTATGTCGAGAGCCTCGAACACGTCGTCGGTAAAGCCGACGGGCAAATGCGAGCTGTTCGTATAATACGGCGTTTCGCCCGGTTTTGACGCGGTCAAAATATCGGAAAATTTCTCGGCGTCGTGTTTCGCGAGCCTGTACGAGGTGGATTCCGCCGGCGTCGCCTCGAGATTATAGAGATCGCCGTATTCCTTTTGGAATTCGGTTAGGCGTCCGCGCATATGCGTCAGCACGCGTTTGGAAAATTCCTGCGTCTTTTTGTGCGACATATCCGCTTTCAGCCATTTGGCGTTCAGCCCCGCCTCGTTCATTCCCACAAGCCCGATTGTCGAAAAGTGGTTGTCAAGGGTTTGTAGATAGCGTTTGGTGTACGGAAACAGCCCCTCCTCCAAAAAACGCGAAATGATAGTGCGCTTGACTTTCAGAGAGCGCGCCGCTATATTCATCATTTTGTCGAGACGCTTAAAAAAGTCGGTTTCGGTCTCGGAGAGATAGGCGATGCGGGGCATATTTATCGTGACTACGCCGAGAGAACCCGTGTTTTCGCCGCTGCCGAAAAACCCGCCCGTCTTTTTACGCAATTCGCGGAGGTCGAGACGCAGACGGCAACACATACTCCTTATGTCGCTCGGTTTCATATCGCTGTTTATATAGTTCGAAAAATAAGGCGTACCGTATTTAGAGGTCATTTCGAATAGCAGACGGTTGTTTTCGGAGTCCGACCAGTCGAATTCTTTTGTTATGGAATAAGTGGGAATAGGGTATTGGAAGCCGCGTCCGTTCGCGTCGCCCTCTATCATAATCTCTATAAACGCCTTGTTTAACATATCCATCTCTTTTTTGCAGTCCTTATATTTGAAGCCCGCGGGCTTTCCGCCGACCGTCGCTTCCTCCTCCGCGAGGTCCTCGGGGACCGTCCAATCGAGGGTTATATTCGAGAACGGCGCCTGCGTTCCCCAGCGGCTTGGCGTGTTCACGCCGAAAATGAAAGACTCTATAGCCTTTTTAACTTCGCGATACGAGAGATTGTCGGTTTTTACGAACGGAGCGAGGTAGGTGTCGAAAGAGGAAAACGCTTGCGCGCCCGCCCATTCGTTCTGCATTATGCCCAAAAAGTTGACCATCTGGTTGCAGAGCGTGGCGAGATGGCTGGCGGGAGAGGATGTGATTTTGCCGGGAACGCCGCCCAAACCGTCCGTAATCAGCGTCTTTAAGGACCAGCCCGCGCAATAGCCCGTCAGCATCGATAGGTCGTGAATATGGATGTCGGCGTTTCTGTGAGCGTTGGCGATTTCCTCGTCGTAAATCTCCGAGAGCCAATAGTTCGCGGTAATCGCGCCCGAGTTATTCAGAATAAGTCCGCCCACGGAATACGTTACCGTCGAGTTCTCTTTGACGCGCCAGTCGTTGATGTTGACATAGTTGTCCACCAGTTGCTTATAGTCGAGAACCGTCGATTTCATATTGCGGATTCTTTCGCGTTGCTTGCGGTAGAGAATGTAAGTTTTTGCGACGTCGGCGTAGCCGCTCTTAATGAGAACCGCCTCCACGCTGTCCTGAATGTCCTCCACGCTGATTTTGTCGTTTTTGATTTTCGGCTCGAAATCTGCGGTTACGTTGAGCGCGAGCATATCGATAACGGAAGGATGATAGTTTTTGTCCTGCGCGGCGAACGCTTTCATAATAGCGCCGCCGATTTTAGCGATATCGAAATCGCTTATTTTTCCGTCTCGTTTAATTACCTGATACATATTTTTACCTCCGGAAGCCTTAATGAGAAAAGTATAGATATTATAGTATATAAACCCGCGCTTGTCAACTATATATTGTATAAGAATATTGCAAATACTCAATATATAGTATAATTACCCGTTATGAGCGAATGAATTTTTGATAAAAAATACGCATTTTCGGATTGCGGGCGCAATTTTTTACGGCGGAAAAGCGAAAAGATTATCGTATACGAGCCGGCGAAATTCCGAATTACGAACGGAATTTTTCCGAATAAAACGGACGGCAGGCAATTATCGGAAATGAGCCTGTGCCCCCCAAAAAAGGCATACGTTTTTGGATTTGCCGACAGGGTTCTTTTGGCGGAAACGGGCGGCGATTGCAGTACGTAGCGACGCAATTCCCGGATAAGAGTATACGCTTTCGGATTTGCGGACGAATTTTTTTACGGCAAAAAAACGGCTATCGGATTTTTACATTCGGAATATACTCCTTCAAAATACCGCAAAATTCGTTCATCTCAATCTCGGACGGCGGGTTGAGCGCCTTTGAAAGCGTGTTTTCGGACGGTTTAAAGTATTGCAAAAAGTAGTTTTCACCGCCGGCCAGCCATTTGCCTACGGAGTGAAAATCATCCGCCGTGTGTAATTCCTTGACCACGGTGGTGCGGAATTCAAACGGCACGCCGCTTTCCATAAGCGCCGCCGCACTTTCTTTTACCGCCGCTATGCCGTAATCCGCGCTTTTAACGCGGTTAGCTTCGTCGTCGTCATATCCCTTTAATATATCCGCGCCGCCGTCCGTTCCCGTTGCCGGCGCATAATTTTCGCTTTCGGAAAGCGTCGGCTGTCCGGAAAGAATTCCGCAATCCGTTCCCGTAGCGCGCGTATAATTTTCCGGCGAATTTTTTATGTCCATAGCGACGTAATCGACGGCGCGCGTCTTTAGTAGCTCCTTTAATTTGACGGGGCGGGACCCGTTTGTGTCGAGCTTGACTGCAAACCCCGCGCGCTTGATTTTTTCCAAAAATATTTCTATACCGTCGTTTATGAGAGGCTCGCCGCCCGACACGCATACGCCGTCGAGAAGTCCTCTGCGTTTCGCCAAAAACATCCAGAAGTCGACCTCTTCAATCGCCGCCGCGCCGCCGTATATAAGAGCGGAATTATGGCAAAAAGGACAGCGAAAATTGCAGCCGCTAAGAAAAAGCGAGCAGGCGACCTTGCCGGGAAAGTCGAGCAGAGTAAGCTTTTGCAATCCGCCTATAACCATATTTAACGCACCTCCCTCCAAAAAGTTTAAAAAAATAATAACAATAGAATTTTACCCGCCTATACCAAGCCGTTTTAACTCTTATTAGAAAACGGCAAAAAAGCGTACCGTCGCTATATGTTTTAGACGACGAATTTATGAAAATCAGAAAGCCGAAAACCGAAAAAATTTAAAACGACAGCCGGAGCAAAATAAATAGTTATCAGCTTAAAATAGTAAAAATTATCCTTTTCGATATTTTTTATATTCATATAAGCGCTTCCCGAGGTGTTGATTTTTTTATATTATACAAAAAATTTAAGAAAAAAGCAATAGGAAATAAAAAGAGCAGAGTAAAAATTTGTTATTATACAATAGACGTGTCAGTTTACTGACACGTCTATTGTATAATAACAAAATAACAAAAAAAATTTTTCCGAAATATATTGTAATATATTTAGATTTGTGATATAATTTACATAAAGAAACCTATGGCGCTAATAAAAAGCAGCATATTTAACGAGTATAAATATTATCTTTTTGATTTAGCATGTTTATGTATACGGTTATAAATAAACGCGTAATATTGACGCGCGGAGGGATTTATGAAAGAAAATTATGACGTTATGGTGGTCGGGAGCGGTACGGCTGGTATTTATTTTGCCAAACTGATGGCGGAACAGGGATACAGCGTGGGCGTTTTCGATGCCGCGCCGAAGGAAAGATTGGGCGCGAGACTAAATATCTTTCACACCGACGCCGAAAAATTCGCGGAATTCGGCATACCGGAGCCTAAGGCGGGCGACGAGGATTACGTCGGTTATTTCGAGTACGGAATTACAAAGTCCGCGCTTGATAACTATCCGAAACGCACCTATTACGGCTTTACCGTGCTTTTGCTACCGCCGTATCTCAAGCGCCTGCGCGGTTGGGCGGAGGGCTTCGGCGCGGAATTTTTTTACGACGCGTCCTTTACGGATTTTATCTACGACGAGAACGGGCGCGTAAGCGGCGCGAAAATCAGAACGGGCGGCGAAATCCGCATGATAAGCGCGAGGCTTGTCGCCGATTGCTCGGGCATACCGTCGGTCGCGAGGCGTAAGCTGAAGGACGGCGGTACGGTCGAAAATTTTGAAATCGGACCGAGAGATAAGTTTTACGTAATTCTCCGTTATGTCAAATTCAAAAAACCGGAGGACCGCGTAACGCTATCCACGGGCTGGGCGTATTACAAGACATGGCTCGGTCCGTCCTACGATCCCTCTCGCGCGATCGCGGGCGTGGGGTCGAATCTGTCTTTCGATTACGCGGAAAAATGCTATCAACGCTTTCTGGATCGCGTAAAGTTGCCCGAGTTCGAGATTGACCGTATCGAGCGCGGCGAAACGCCTTACCGACGCTCGCCTTATGCGTTATGTACGGACGGCTTCGTATGTCTCGGCGACGCCGCGTGTATGACCAAGCCGTACAGCGGCGAGGGAATTACCTCGGGCTGGGTATTCTGCCGTATCGCCGCCGAAGTCGCGGGAAAGATTATGAAAGGCGGCGCGTATCCGACCGAAGAAAAGCTCTGGGAAGCCAACGCGCGTTACGCGAGAACGCAGGGCGCGGATTTCGCCTACCTTTTCGCCATGCTCTGCAACGCGGTCGATTGCACCGCCGAGGAGAACGATTTCGAATTCAAAAAGGACATAGTTTTCGCGGAGAAAACTATGACGGATATGAACCGGAACTTTAACGCCGATATGCCCCTGAAAGACGCTCTTAAGCTTGGTTTAAGAGCCGCAGGCGGCTTCTTGGCAGGAAAGCTTTCGCCGAAAACTATGCGGGCGTTACTGAAAGGGTTGGGCGTTGCCGGAAAACTCAAAAGCCATTATAAAAAATATCCCGAAACACCCGACGGTTTTTGGGCTTGGAAACAAAAAGCCGACGAGCTTTGGGAAAAAGCCGGCAGTATGGCCGATATGATAGATAAAATCGAGGCGGGTGCGTGAATGGCGGTTTTTGCCGGTCTTATAACGTGGGGAGCTTTCCGCGAACAAAAGATTTCCCTTTTGTCCCTTTTCAAAAAAACTTTTAACGCTTCAACGGTTCCCGTCATAGATCGGAGCGGCGCGCGTCGGCAAGACCCCGATTAATGAAAAAATAACCTTGTAAACATGATATAAACGCGAAAGAATTACGTGAAAACATTCTTTGAGGAGCAACAAGATTAGAGTAGCGTTATTTTGCACAACTCCGATTCGCGGCGATTATATGTTTAAAACTTTTTGAGATAGATCTACGGCATACCTGTCGAAGCTTTCCTAAAATTTCAGAGAATTAATTGCGGACGAAATGATTTCCGAGCATTGCTCGACTACGAGATTTATGTCTTTTACGGTAACGATCATATCTGAAAGCGCGTCGGTTCCGTGCGCTGTCCCGCGTTTGCCGCTTTCGCCGCGTCCGTTTCGTTTACCGTGTCCGCTTTGTCCGTTATCATTGTTGCCTTCGCGTCGGCGGTTGAGATATGAGAGGTGTGCGGCGACGGTTTCGCCGTAGCTTTCCATAAGGCTCAGAGCGAGGCGTGACGCGGAGACGACAAGCGGCACGCCAACCGCGATAACGGGTACGCCCAGACTTTCGCGGTTCAGCGCAGGGCGGTGATTTTTCACACCGCCGCCCGGTTGCAATCCGCAAGTTGAGAGCTGAAAGGTCTTGGAGAGGCGGTCCGTGCGGTTGGCGGCGAGGGTGTCGATTGCGATTACCAGATCGGGACGGACTTTTTCCACCGCAGCGGATACTATATCGAAGGATTCTATTCCCGTCATACCTATGACGTTGGGAATGAGCGTGCAAATTTTCGGGCGTTTGCCGTCGCCGGGAACGGGCTTGATTTTATTCGCGCAACCGGGTCCTAACGCGTCCGCAGTCATAAGTATGTTTCCCACGCCCACGACGAGAATTTTCCGCGTCGCGGCGTTAAGAAAGTCCGCCGCCTCCGCTATGCAGAGAGTCAGCTCGTTTGCCAACTCCGCGCCGATTTTTTCGTCCTTATAGCCGCCGCATTCGAGTGTTATATACAGTCCCTCGGGTTTGCCGTATTTTTCCGTTTCGGCTCGGGTTATGACCGACGCGGTTTTTTTTATTTCACCTCCGAAAAGAGTGCTTGAAGCTCCCTTAAGCCCCTTAAATTCGATTGCCATGTCGGTGAAATTATTCGCGTTATTTTTCGCATTTACGCCTCCCGTTGCGTTTAGGCGGTCGCTTGGTCTTTTTTCTCGCTTTTTTAATTCGGTTTTCACGTTAGTAAAATTGCTTGCGGCGTTTTCCGTATTTGTGCCGCTTACGGCGCTTTTCATGTTTACGCCGTCCGTCGGATTTAAAGACTTGCGCGAGATTCTATTCCGTTCTTTATCCTCATTTTTGCCGCCGGTCGTGCCGTACACGGCATTTTTAGCTTTGTTTTTCTTATTCATACGCTTAGTTTGGCGATTTTAAAAAAAATTATATCAATTCGCTTGCAAAAATCCCGTTTATATGCTAATATAATAAACATAAATTAAAAGGTTAAGGAGAAACGGATCAGTGCCTCAGATTAAATCTCAGATTAAAAGAGTGAAAATTACCGCAATAGAGAACGAACGGAACGCGGCAAAGAGAAGCAGAGTAAAAAATATCGTCAAGAAATATAACGGTGCAATTGAAGCCAAAGAAATTGCCGCCGCCGAAGGGCTTTTAAAGGAAGTTGTCGGAGTTATCGAAAGCGCGTATCTCGACGGCGTTTACAAGAGAAATACCGCGTCGAGAAAAATTTCCGAACTGTCCAAGAAGCTCTCGGTGCTGAAAAAAGCGCAATAATTTTAAGACGGTCGAATAAAAGCCGGTTCAGAGGTAAGCAATTTTAGCGTATACGGTTTCATAAGTAACGACGCTTTGGTGAACAATATTTTATTATAACATTATTAAAAACGGCTATTTAAAACGGGTAAATAGAGCCGTTTTTTGTTTCCGGTCGTTTTACGATGGGTGCACCTTATTTTTAATGTAAGAAAGCGCGTTTATGCATTATTCTTAGATAATCGGGATTCGGCGGATAAAACGATTTTCCCGAAAGCGCACCGTATTTTTTAGACTTCGTACCGATATGGTCTATTGTCCGCGTTTTCATGCTTTTCAACCTTATTAAAAACAGATGCGTTTGTCCAAACGGACGCGTCCGCCGTATCAAAACGGCAAAATTTTTTTTAATTATATAAAATTGATTGACATTGAAAATTCGTTATGATAGAATATTAAAGCTGTCCAAAAACGGCGGCGGCGAAAGTGCTGTTTTTACGGGTTTTCAACGGGGAAAAGCGTTCTTTATAAAGAAAGAATGAAATTCCTTTTAAAAGGAAAAAATTCTTTTTTAACGGAGAAGTCGTTTTGAAGGAGAGGATTCTTTTTAACGGATAGAATTCCTTTTAAACGGGGGTGTAGCTCAGCCGGGAGAGCACCTGCCTTGCAAGCAGGGGGTCAGCGGTTCGATCCCGCTCATCTCCACCACGGGGGCTTATAGCTCAGCTGGTTAGAGCACGCGCCTGATAAGCGCGAGGTCGATGGTTCGAGTCCATTTGAGCCCACCATTTCCGATGTCTAAAGGGCTTCGGAAAAAGCACTTTCAATTTACCTTTTCGGATTTGAAACAGAATCCGGATAGTGTGGGCACATTGACAACTGCATAGAAAGAGTATAGAATTGAGATACTTGTATTTATTATTTGCGGAGCTATGGGTTTTGCTTATTTGCGGAGCTATGGTTTTTGCGGGTGGTAGGTATGAGGAATCGAGATGATATGAAGAGTAGAGTAGAGTAAAAATATCTAAGAAATAAGAGTAATACGATTATTTGTAAAATATTTGACTACACATATACTAACAAATTGCTGAGGAATCTAGAAAGAGCGCGGGTGCGTAAAGCGGCGTCGTGCGGATTTTGGCGGATTTTAATGCGCGTCGGGTGTTTTTTTTGTCATAGCGTCGCTATGTCGGGGGAGATGCCTGGACGGGTGAAAAAGAGCCGGAAAACGCGGACGGCGGGTTGTGCGCGCGCGCTGAAAATAAAGATTTGAAAGAGAGCTTTAATTAAGGAAGATCCGGAGGGTAGAGATACTCTCTGAAATGAGGAGCGGAGAATTCAAGCCGGCAGGGTGTTTTCGGAGTATTTTTTGTGATAGGATCGTACGGAAGCGGAGCGCGCGGCGAGGTCGCGGGTTTCGGTAGGGTTTTAAATAAAAGGGAGCCGGAAGGATTTTGAGAGGCGGATTTTTTGTTTCTTTAATAAATTGATCAAGCTAATAAGAGCACAGGGAGGATGCCTTGGCACCAGGCGCCGAAGAAGGACGTGACAAGCTGCGAAAAGCTGCGGGGAGCTGCAAATGAGCGATATATCCGCAGATATCCGAATGAGGGAACTCACATTGAGTAGCATCAATGTAGATACGCGTGAACAAAATAGCGCGTATCGGGGAACCCGGGGAACTGAAACATCTAAGTACCCGGAGGAAAAGAAAGAAAACAATCGATTCCCGAAGTAGTGGCGAGCGAAACGGGAAGAGCCTAAACCGCGGTATGGAAACATAGCGCGGGGTGAGGACTGTCGAGAACGCGAACGGAGCGGACGTAGTCGAACGTGTATTGGAAAAGCAGACGAAACAGAGTAAAAGTCTCGTAGGCGAAACGGAAGCGAAGCGCAAGACAGATCCCGAGTACCGCAGGACACGAGGAATCCGGCGGGAATAAAGGAGGACCATCTCCTAAGGCTAAATACGACCTGGTGACCGATAGAGTATAGTACCGTGAGGGAACGGTGAAAAGAACCCCGGGAGGGGAGTGAAAGAGAACCTGAAACCCTGTGCTTACAAGCAGACGGAGCGTTCGAAAGGGCGTGACGTCGTACTTTTTGTAGAACGGGCCTGCGAGTTACGTTGCGCAGCGAGGTTAAGGTATTAAGTACCGGAGCCGAAGCGAAAGCGAGTTTTAAAAGAGCGTAGAGTTGCGTGACGTAGACCCGAAACCGGATGACCTATTCATGGACAGGTTGAAGCCGTGGTAAGACACGGTGGAGGACCGAACCCACGCCTGTTGAAAAAGTCGGGGATGAGCTGTGAATAGCGGAGAAATTCCAATCGAATCCGGAGATAGCTGGTTCTCCTCGAAATAGCTTTAGGGCTAGCCTCTGACGAGAATACTGAAGGTAGAGCACTGAATGGGCTAGGGGGCTTCACGGCTTACCGAACCTTATCAAACTTCGAATGAAAGATATTTGATGTCAGGGAGTCAGACAGCGTGAGATAAGTTTCGTTGTCGAAAGGGAAAAAGCCCGGACCTACAACTAAGGTCCCAAAGTTCAAGTTAAGTGGTAAAGGATGTGACATTGCTAAAACAACCGGGATGTTGGCTTAGAAGCAGCCAAGCATTTAAAGAGTGCGTAATAGCTCACCGGTCGAGTGATGCCGCGCCGAAGATACACGGGGCTAAAACTTGACGCCGAAGTTTAGGAATAATGTAATAATTATTGGTAGAGGAGCAATGTGTATAGGCTGAAGCCCGGTCGGAAGGCAGGGTGGACAATACACAAGAGAGAATGCAGGCATAAGTAGCGAAAGCATGGTGAGAAACCATGCCGTCGAAAGCCTAAGGTTTCCTGGGGAAGGTTCGTCCGCCCAGGGTAAGTCGGGACCTAAGTCGAGGGCGAAAGCCGTAGATGATGGACAGCCGGTTGATATTCCGGCACCGAATTTTTGCCGCATAAATGATGCAATGACACGGGAGGATAGTCTGAGCGCGCTGATGGACAAGCGCGTACAGAGGACGAGTGTGGAACGCAGTGAAGTACGCGTTTCGTATAAGCATGGGTCTGATGGACAAGTTGAATGACGGAAACAGACGAATTCACACCGGCGAGAAAAGTTGCTAAATAGGCAGGAAGCGCCCGTACCGCAAACCGACACAGGTAGGCGAGGAGAAAATCCTAAGACGAACGGGAGAACCCTTGTTAAGGAACTCTGCAAAATGACCCCGTAACTTCGGAAGAAGGGGAGCCCATAGCGATATGGGTCGCAGTAAAGAGGCCCAAGCGACTGTTTACCAAAAACACAGGTCTCTGCGAAATCGTAAGATGACGTATAGGGGCTGACGCCTGCCCAGTGCCGGAAGGTTATAGGGAAGTGTTAGAGCGATCGAAGCACCGAACTTAAGCCCCGGTGAACGGCGGCCGTAACTATAACGGTCCTAAGGTAGCGAAATTCCTTGTCGGGTAAGTTCCGACCCGCACGAATGGCGTAACGACTTGGGCGCTGTCTCAACAGGTGGCCCGGCGAAATTGTAGTATACGTGAAGATGCGTATTACCCGCGACTGGACGGAAAGACCCCGTAGAGCTTTACTGTAGCTTGATATTGGATTTCGGTAATTGATGTACAGGATAGGTGGGAGACATGGAAGCTCGGGCGTCAGCTTGAGCGGAGTCGCCGTTGGGATACCACCCTTTAATTACTGAGGTTCTAACGCCGTGCCGTGAACCGGGCGGGGGACAGTGTCAGGCGGACAGTTTGACTGGGGCGGTCGCCTCCAAAAGAGTAACGGAGGCGTTCAAAGGTTCCCTCAGGATGGTTGGAAATCATCCAAAGAGTGTAAAGGCAGAAGGGAGCTTAACTGAGAGACGCACAGGTCGATCAGATACGAAAGTAGGACTTAGTGATCCGGCGGTAGAGAATGGAATTGCCGTCGCTTAACGGATAAAAGTTACCTCGGGGATAACAGGCTTATCTCCCCCAAGAGTTCACATCGACGGGGAGGTTTGGCACCTCGATGTCGGCTCGTC
>JAISOS010000086.1 GCA_031275485.1 Clostridiales bacterium
GTTGTTGTTTGTTACGTCAAAATAAAGGTCGCTATACGCTTGTAGCATACGCCGCTTACGCATTGCAGTCCGCACTTTTGCAAGTATCGAGTAGATGTTGCCTCCGTATCCGTCGCTCGATATTTCAACAGTCGGCTTGCATAATTCCGCAAGCTCTGCCATTTCCTGCCGTTGCTTATCGTTTGCCATTGCCTCTTACCTCCTCACTTTTTTAATTCTTCCAACCGCTTAATTCTTTTCTTTTATGAAACAAGACAATAACTCGTCTATTGTTATGTTCAGCGCGTCGGCGAGTTTTTCCAATTTATCTATTTTAGGTCGCGCTTTTCCACTTTCATATTTGGACAAGCACGCTTTTTTTATTTCGCTTGCAATTTCTAAATCGTGTTGCGTTTTAAAGCCATTACGTATTCTTATTTCTTTAAAGGTCATTTTTTTGCCCTCCTTTTCCTATCGAAATTGTTTTCCGATACTATTATATAGAATATTTTTCTAATTGTCAAGTGTTTTTAGAAAAATATTCTAATAAATTTTTAAAAAATAGAAAAACATTCTATTAAAATAGAACGCTTTTCTGCTATAATATTAGTAGAAAAATATTCTACTCTACAAAAAAAGGAATTTTATATGGATGGGAAACGATTAAGGGAATTACGAAAAGAGAAAGGACTAACACAGTTAGCCCTTGCAGAATTATTAAATGTGGACTTTACGCTTATAGGGAAGTGGGAATTATATGATGTAACGCCAAACCCCGACACGCTTAACAAACTTGCAAATTTATTTTGCACAACCACCGACTATTTACTCGGGCGCACCGACAGCCCGCGTCCAAAAACGGAGAATGAAATTGAGGCGGAATTAATGGCGAAAATAGGGGCTATTCCTTTAAGCGAGATAAACAAGTACCCTATCCCCATTATAGGCATTGCCGCCGCAGGCAACCCGATATTAGCGGTTGAGGATATTGAGGGGTATATCTATATCGACTATCCGAACGCCGACGAGTACTTTGCCGTCCGTGTGCGCGGCGACAGTATGATAAACGCGGGAATATTCGATAAGTCAATTGTGATAATACACCGCCAGAGCGACGCGGACAGCGGACAAATAGTGCTTGCTATTATCGATGATGAGGCAACGATAAAACGCTACAAAATTACTCAACAGGGTTTGAAAATGCTTAAACCCGAAAATGAAAAATACGAGCCGATAATTATAACTGAAAATATGAGTTTCCGAATTTTGGGAATTGTGAAAGAGGCGCGAAGTCATTTTTAAGGTAGAAGGCTTATGTATAAAAAAATAAAAGTATACGATATGTATTCGCTCGACGAACTTTTGAGCGAATTAAACGGTCAAGACGGTAGCATATCCGACAAAAATAAGGAGCGGATAAATATGCTATTGGAAATAAAAGGCGTTTCCGTCGATAAGAAACCGCGCAAGGACGGACGCTATCAAGGGCGCGTAATGATAGACGGGAAATATACTTCCGTCTATGCTAAAACCCGCGAGGAGGTGATATTTAAATTACAGAGGATACTTAAAGGCGAAAAACCGCCGACAAAAAAGAAAGCCGCCAAAGAATGGCGGTTGCACGAGTGGCTCGACTTCTATATAGAGAATTTCAGATTAAATAAATTGAACTCGGCAAAGTCGAAAGACGAGGCTTTTTACATAGCGAACCGCCTAAAAAAACTTTTCTCCGACCGCCCTTTAAAGGCGTTGCCGACAGAGGAAATACAACTTGCTTTTAACGGTATAAAAGGCACGGCGCAACAGCGCGTATTGCTTTTCACGCTCAATTCCGCATACGAAAAGGCGGCACTTTTAAAGCACGTCAAGAATAACCCGTGCGCCGCCGTAGACCTGCGCCCTCACCGGGGCGCGCGCAAAACCGCTATGAGCAACGACGAGCAAAGAATATTTTTACAAGCTCTCGCGGCTATACCCGATGACGGCGCGGCGTTGCAATATAAACTGCTTTTCTTTTTCGTATCGCTTACGGGTACGCGAATTGGCGAGGCTCTTGCCGTTACGAAGCCCGACTTTGTTTTAGGCGCGAACGACTTCGGCACGGTATCGATTAATAAAACGGTAACGTATACGCGCTCAAATGTTCCCGTATTTCAGTCGTTTACGAAAACGGCGGCGGGTATGCGCACCGTGCCGTTGCCCAACGCCTTTATAGTTACCGTGTTAAATTATGCCCGTAATACGCCCGATAACGACCGTATTTTTTCCTGCACATACAGAAGCGCCTATGAATTTTTAAAGAGCTTACTTAAAAAATTAGGTATTCAAGGCTATTCGGTTCATACGCTCCGGCACAACTACTCTACCCGTCTGAAAGAAACGGGAACGCCCGGCGACGTGCGGCAAAAACTACTCGGACACTCGAACATATCAACGACCGAAAACACGTATACGGACACGCAAGCCGAGTACATAAGCCGCTACAACGACAACATTTATAGCTTTTTTGACACAGTTTTGACACAGTTTTCAGACCAAAAACCGACGCAAAACGCCGAAAAAGACCCATTAAAAAGCTAAAAACAGCCGCTTTCACGACTGTTTTTATAGCTTATGTTATTATCAACTTTATTTGGAAAGTTCTTTCATCACAAGTTCCGTACACCCCTCACCTTAAAGCTTAATTAATTTTTCTCTCGCATACTATGCCGCCTCCTTTTGCGCTACACTTTTACTCGCTTAATCTTTTTTGATTCTTGTCGCTTTTTTTGCTTGACTTTTTATAGCTGGTCTCTGCGCCAATTGGCGGAGATGTTTCTATGTCGCATTTAATCGGCGGCCAGAAAGGCGGCGGCGAGACTCTTTATCGCGGCGTAAGCGTTTTCGTCATACGAGTCAAACCACACGGCGTGTTTGTAGCGTTTAAACCATGTGATTTGGCGTTTCGCGTAGTTTCGCGTATGCCGCTTGATTAATTCCGTAACGACTCTTATATCGTCAATATTGCCCGCATAATCCGCGTCGGATTTGCCGTCTTTAACACCGTCGCAAAAAGCGATAAATTTCCCGTAATCCGACGACGGCATACCTTGCGTAACGGCGCTTGATTTACCCGCGCCGCCGTCGGCTAAATCCTGAAATTTCCCATACTTTGCGGACGGCCGAATAATCCTCGCCGTAACTCCGATATTGCCATAGCTATCGAAAAAATCCTTAAATTCCTTATAGCCTATCGATTGCATGCTTTGCGCGTCGAAAGTCAAGCCGCCTTTTATCAAGTCACGAACCTCATCAATTAAGCCGTTTTCTATCATAGCGTCCGTCCGTTCGTTGATTTTTTCATACAGTTTACTTCGTTCGGGATTAAGCCCTATAATTAAGTGATTTTTATAAAAAAGTTTTAAGTTGAATTCGTCCGCATCGGGTTTTTCGCCCGACAGCGCGCTCTCGAAATATCTGACGACGCGTTTTTTGTCGTTCGCGTGGAGCTTTTTCGCGCTTTCTCCGTCTATAGCGGACAATTCGGCAAGCATCGCCTCTCCACCTATTTCGGCGTAGCGGCGTTCCAAATCCGCTCTAAGCCCGTCGTTTTTTCCGGTTTTGGAAAAGCTCATATCGTACAAAACGGCGTTTATAAAGAGACCCGTGCCGCCCGCTATGACGGGAACCTGTCCATTTGCAAACAACCTTTCGACGGCGGCTCTCGCGTCGCGCTGATAGAGCGCCGCGCTGTAGCTTTGGGACGGCTCTACGAAATCTATTAGATGGTGCTTAATATCGAGCGTTTCCTCCGCGCGCGGCTTTGCCGTTCCGACATTAAGCCCCTTATATATCTGCATAGAATCCGCCGAAATCACCTCGCCGTTGAAATCACTCGCGAGCGCTGCGGCGATTCTCGTCTTTCCCGAAGCGGTAGGTCCCACGACCGCTATAATTTTTTCTTTGCCGAAAGTCATTTTGACCTCATTGTTCCAATAGATTTCCCGTGAAAACCGATTATGGGATATAAAATTATCCTCCAACAATCTCGGATTTCAGCGCCGAATACAGTCGCGCGAATCCCGTTTTATTCAAAGCTATAAAGCGGATTTTGAATTTTGCGATAAATTCAATATATAAACGCCGCCCCTTTTGTGATGTGACCTCAAGAGTTTGGACAGAAATTGAATAATTAGATTAAGCGGCTTGAAGTCTGTAGTGTACGGGCGACAAGCCGTTTAATTTTAGTTTGA
>JAISOS010000044.1 GCA_031275485.1 Clostridiales bacterium
TCACCTCGCACCTCACGGTGCGTAGCTTGGGTTTCACTATGCGGTTGACTATGAGTGCCTCCGCTACGGTCCTTTCATCGCTTAGATTTATGCCTTACTCGGCGTACTAAAAAAAGGACAGCCTCGCGGCTGCCCGGATTCCCGTCCGTCTTTCGAGCGTTTATGTTACAATCGTTTCCGGCGGATTTTTTTTAAAACCGTACCGTTTTTTCACTAAAATTTACGAACCTCCGATTCTAATACGGCAACGTATATTCGGGCTTTTTTGTATCCTTCGACCGTTATTCACCGCATCCGCAATCGCAATTGCGGTGCGTATGACATTCGCCGCAGTCCTGTCCGCCACATTCTCCGCCGCCGTCTTCGTCCAGCTCGCTTTGGAACTTGTCGAACAACTCGCCGAGCAACGCCTCGTCGTTAACGTAAAGCAGAGTTTCCTCGCCGTTTTCGTCCTCGGCGGCCTCCATAATTATGACCTCGGCTTCGTCTTCGTCTTCGGCGTCTACGGGCGTAAGCACGACGTAGAGCTTGTCGTTATGAATGAGCGAATAGATTTGCTCGCAGTCTATTTCCTCGCCTTTGATCTCGTCGTAAAGCGTAACGATTTCCGTTTCCTCGAGGTCGTCCTCGTTTTCGATGTCGAATTTATCTTTTTCTTCCATATTTTTTACTCCGTTTATATATTTATTTTGCAGAATTTGTCTTCGTAGATAAGAACGGCGGATTCGCGGAGAATTTTCGCGGCTTTCAAGACGTTTTCCGTATGAGAGCGGCTGAGCCGCCGATAGGAAAAAGAGCGTGAAACCGCGAAGAACACCCGCAAAGACGTTCGTCCGATTTATAAAAACAGGTTTTTATTTTAATTATTTTACCGCTTTATTATTTGAGCCGTTTATTGGACGTCTCATCCGGCAGATTTTCGCGTTCACAGTTTTATAATTTCGCAATTATACCGGTTAACCCTTTAAATTACGCGCCGTATAATTTAAAAGAAATTTGAAGTAAGCTTCAAATTCGACCCGTATACGCGTCTTCGTAACGCCTCCGCCGTGAAAAACCGCAAAATGCCGCGTCTTGAAAGTTCGGATGTTCTAAATTTTAGCGATAAAAAATAATATCCGGCAGGTTTGTTCGCCGCGAAAATTTAGAATCCTTAAAAGTTTACTCACCGCGCTACCGTTCGATTTATCTCCGCTCCGCGATTCTTATCCGCATCTATCGCAATCTTCTTATTTTATCCAGATACGCTTGCAGAATTATACTCGCCGCAACCTTGTCTATGACCAGCTTGCGCTTATCGCGCCGCATATCCGACGCGATCAACGCCTTTTCCGCCTGCACCGTCGTAAGCCGCTCGTCTATGTAGACGACGGCGACGCCCGTTTCCGACCTCAGCATTTCGCCGTATTCGGCTACCGACGCCGCTCTCGCGCCCTTTGTGCCGTCCATATTGACGGGCAATCCGAGAACGATTTCGTCGGCGTTTTCCGTTTCGGCAAGATTTTTGAAATACGCGGCGTCCTTTTTCGGATTTTGCCTCGAATAGGTTTCGCGCGGACTCGCTATAATACCGCTTACGTCGCTGACCGCGACGCCTATGCGCGCGTCGCCTATATCCAGACCTATTTTTCTCATACAAGCAAGCCCCGTATTTTCATTTCCGCGCCCGGCTTATCGGCGGCTTATTACGTTCCGTTTTATTTTATTCCCCGCCGAGCGTTATTAAGTTTATTTATTATACTTTATATTCAAATATAAAACAAGCATTATACGGGGGATTTTTTATTTTTTTAAAAGATTATGGGGGGGGAAAACCTTTTGTTAGCAAAAGGTTTCCTTCCGCCCCTTTCCAAAAAACTTTCCTTTTTAATAATAGAACCTCTGACGAAGGTTGACGGCGAATAGCTTTCAAGCGGTCTTCGCACGCCGCCGCGGTGCGTTTGACGGCGCGTGCTCCCGCAGTATTTTTAGAAAAAAAGCAACGCTACGCCGCGCCGAAAGCGGCAAAAGTTACCGCCGGCGCGGTTCCGAAAGAGGTCCGACGCTCGAAACGCGTTTTCTTTCTTTTTGTCGTAAAAAAATACGCGTCCGTATCTCGAAAAATCCCCCTTTGTTAAAAACCTCGCGATCCTATCTTTTCACATCTCGTAAAAGCCCAAGCTCACAAGCAGACTCTCGTTCACCCTCGCCATTATTCCGTCCGAAAGCTCGCCGATTTTTTCCTTTAATCTTTTCTTGTCCAGCGTTCTAATCTGCTCCAAAAGCACCACCGAATTTTTTGGCAAACCGCAAACCTGCCCCTCCAAATCCACATGCGTCGGGAGCTTCGTCTTGTTCATCTGACTCGTAACGGCGGCGGCGATAACCGTCGGACTGTACTTATTGCCCACGTCGTTCTGCACGACCAACACGGGACGTATTCCGCCCTGCTCGCTTCCGACGACCGGACTCAAATCGGCATAATATAAATCCCCTCTTTTCACCATAAGGTAATCCTCTTAAATTTTTTTATTAGACACGCTTCTTAACCGGCGCGTATAATTTGCCGAAAGATTTTTCGGACAGAAAAATGATTGTCAAAACGCGGAAAATTAAACGCCGCGCGTCCCAAAAAAATCGCCGAAACGAACGAATTTTTTCCGAAATATGTTTCTTTCGGCGTCGGCCCATATTTTATATATTTCATTACCCGTTTTTCATATGTTTTTCCCAATATCTTTTATAATTTTATTCGACGTTTTTCACATATTTTATTCGGCGTTTTTCATATGTTTTTTAATATTTCAAACGCGCTTTTCCCGCGCTTTTAATATACTTTTCCAATGCTTTTCACATGTTTTTTATGCGTTTTTATACGTTTTATTCTTCATTTTTTATATATTTTTCACGCGCTTCGCTTTTCATTTTTCGTACATTTTTATTCGCCGTATACCGTACATATTATAGCGTCGTTTTTAGCGAAAACGCAAGAAAGACTGCCAAAAAAAGCAGTCTTTCAGTAATTTTATAACATATGAAAATATTGAGTTTTCCGCTTTCCTTTGTGCTTCGCGCATTTTACGTTCGAATTCTTTCGCTGTTTTTAACGCCGCGATACCGCGCACCGCCGGCTATGTTTGAATCAATATTTTTGTCGGTACGGCGAATTCGCGCGGCTCGTGTTATTTTTGTATCGGTTTAATTAACGACCGTTTTTTCCGTCGTTTTTCGTTCGTATTATCTTAGTTTTTCCGTCGCGTTACCGTAGTTAACGACCGTTTTTTCTACCGTTTTTCATTCGCGTTATCTTAGTCTTTTCTATTGTTTTTCATTAGAATTATTTTAATTAACGACCGTTTTCCCCGCCGTTTCTCATCCGTGTCGGCATAATTAACGCCCGTATTTTTATATTCGTTATTCGCGCGGCTTTCAAGAGCCGTATTTTCCGCAACCGGCGCAGTGTCCGAAGCCGCCGATAAATTCTTCGCCGCCGCATTGAATTCCGTAACCGTCGTTCTTTTCCTCGCCGCATATCGGATACGGAGTTTTACCGCAACCGCCGAACGGCGGGAACGGAACCTTATTGTAGCCGCAGACGGGGTATTGCGGCTCCGCGCAACCGTCCGACCCGCCGCACTGCACGGCGGCGTTCTCGTAATCGATCTTACACTCGTCCCTGCAAAGGCAATGCTCCTTTATCTCGTACAATTTTTTGCATTTCCTTTCGCAACAGACCTTAGGTACGGTAATATAACAAAACTTCCTTTCGCCGCACCCGCAACTGCCGCGGTTGTTCCACAAAAATCCAAACATATCTTTTGTATCCCGATTCATCTAAATTTACAGCGATATTCCGCTGCATTAACATAATATGCCCGCGCCGAAAAAAAATGTCATTTTAAAATTTTTTTACTTTTTTACTTTTTTAAAATTTACGACGGGGAAACCTTTTGTGAACGAAAAGGTCTCCCCCCCCCCGTCTTTTCCCAAAAAGCTTGTCTTTTTTATAAAAAATACGCGGCGGGAATCTTATTTAAAAAAGCGGCGCTCAGATTGCGCAATTCCCATTTATAACGCTACAAAAAGCGGCGGCGCTACTTTAAAGAAAAACGCGACGCGGCATTTTCTCGCTTTCGCAAAAAATACAACTGCGGCGCTCCGTCGGTACGAAACCGCCAAAATACCGTAATTTTTGGGAAAGAGGCGCGGCGGCAAAAGGGCGCGAACGGAAAGGCGGCGGTTTTTCGCGGAGACAAAGACAAAAAACGCGAATCGCAACCTAAAAGGACACGGTAAGACTTTTTGTCGAAATATCCGCGGATAAAAACGCGGCGCCGCCGAGGACAGTTTGCCGCCGCATTCGATAAGTTAATAAAAGAATCCCTCTCGCATAAATTTTACAAAAAAAAAACGGAAAACTGAAAAACGCTACCGCCGAATCTCCTCGGCTATGAGCGCGCCCATTTCCTTGCAGCCCACGATTCTGCTGCCGTCTTCCTTTATATCGGCGGTTCTGATATTTCTTTCCAGAACGGCGTTGACGGCGCGTTCCGCCGCCGCGGCCTCCGCGCCGAGTCCGAACGAAATTTCAAGCATCATCGCGGCGGACAATATCGCCGCGACGGGATTCGCTTTATCCTGTCCCGCTATGTCCGGCGCGCTGCCGTGGATCGGCTCGTAAAGCCCGCGTCCGCCACTGCCGAGACTTGCGGATGCGAGAATTCCTATACTGCCCGTAATCATCGCCGCCTCGTCGCTCAAAATATCGCCGAACATATTGCTTGTCAGTATAACGTCGAACTGAGCGGGATTTTTGACGAGTTGCATGGCGGCGTTGTCCACCAGCATATCCGCAACCTCTATATCGGGATATTCCGCGCTCATTTCATGCACGGTCCGCCGCCAAAGTCTGCTACTGTCAAGAACGTTCGCCTTGTCCACGCTGACGATTTTCTTTTTCCGCTTTGCGGCGATCTCAAACGCTTTTTCGGCAATCCGCCTTATTTCGTTCACGCCGTATTTTTCGGTATCGTAAGCGTAGGTTTTACCGGCGGGGTTTCTTTGCACGGTATTCCGCTTGCCGAAATAAATGCCTCCCGTAAGCTCTCTGACGACGATCATATCGATACCCTTGTCCCGTATGTCCGCCCTCAGGGGACAGGTTTTTTTCAGCGCGTTAACGAGGCGCGCGGGACGTATATTGGCGTACAGCCCCAGCGCTTTTCTGATTCCGAGCAAGCCCGCCTCCGGTCTCGATTCGCCCGGCAAACCTTCCCACTTCGGACCGCCGACCGCGCCCAAAAGCACCGCGCCGCTCCTTTTGCAGACGTCCACGGTTTCCTCCGGCAAAGGCAACCCGCAGGCGTCTATCGCCGCGCCGCCCATAAGCGCGCGCGCGAAAGTGAAACCGCGCTTAAATTTTTCGCCGACCGCTTTCAAAACCTCCACCGCCGCCGCGCAAACCTCGGGACCTATCCCGTCGCCCTCTATGACCGCTATTTTGTAATTCATTTCCCCTCTCCCACGACGTTTTTTATTCGTCGTTTACGCATTATTTTTCCACGCGCTTTTCATACCGTTTTCCGCGCGTTTTTATTTTATACCGATTAAATTTTTAAATCACGCGCCGAGTAATTTATAAGAAATTTGAAGCGGGCTTCAAATTCGGCGGAGGAATCCCGCTTTTTAGCGCCGTCGCGGTGAAAAATCGTAAAACGCCTTGCGTTCTACGGCCGCGTTACCGCCGCCGTTTAAATTGCGCGAGACACAGTTTAAAAGTTTACTCACTAGACCCGTCCTGAAACTTGCGGGTTAACGCGAGACGCGGCATAATAAAACGACGCGGATTACTCCGCTTATAACCGCAAGCGCGGGTTTTAGGGCGGATACGCTATGTATTCCTTTTATCGCGGATTCCAGGAAATGAAATTCTCTAATATTTTCAACCCCGGCGCGCCGCTTTTTTCGGGGTGAAACTGAACGGCGAACATATTGCCGCGCCCGATGACCGCCGCGAACTCTACGCCGTGGTCGGACAGCGCGACGGTATCCTCCGCGTTCGACGGTTCGGCGTAATAGGAATGCACGAAATAAAACTCGGAACGCGGCTCTATGCCGTCGAAAAGCTCGTGATCTTTGAGATATTTCAATCTGTCCCAACCCATATGCGGAATTTTGAGACTTACTTGTCCGTTGCGATCCGCGCGCGGAATTTTGAGGCCCTTATCGGGCTTCAAAAGACGTACGCCGCCCTCGAATAAATTCAAGCAATCGACGTTTCCCTCGTCCGAGTGCGAAAGCATTATCTGCATTCCCAAACAAATCCCGAGAAACGGCGCGCCCCGAAAAACGGCGCGCCTCAAAGCGTCGGCTATACCGCTTTCGTTGAGATTTCGCATGGCCGATTCCGCGTTGCCCACACCCGGAAAAATCACGCGCTCGGCGGCGGCGATTTTTTCCGGCTCGCCCGTTATCTCGCACTCCGCGCCAAGATACCCGAGCGCGCGCCGGACCGACGTCAAATTCCCCGCGTTATAGTCGACTACCGTAACCATTTTACCTCTTGTTTTTTTTGAAAAAGAGGAGATTTACGCGGTGGAAACCTTTTGTAAACAAAAAAGGTTTCCACCGCGCCCCTTTCCAAAAAACTTTAATGTTTTTATTGCAATTATATATGACGCGTTCAAGGAAACGGAAGTATTTTAGACGGTTCCCGCACCTTTCAAGGCTTTTGACGCCGCGCGGCGGCGTTACGCGGAAAAAAGTCAACGCCGAAATGAGCGAATAAGCGCAAAAAACGCGCCGTTTGCGCTTTTATGTAAACACCTCTGAACGATAAGCTCCGTTTGGGGCCGTCTTTTATTGTTTTAACGTTATTTTATGCCGTTTTTACGCTACTTTTACGTCATTTTAACGTTATTGTTTTTATTTTACGTATGTTATTCTCGCGCCGTTCTACACGGTTTTTTACATTATTTTCACACCGTTTTGCACGGTTTTCCATGTTGTTTTTCGTATTGTTTTTACATTGTTTCAATATTTTTCGTATTGTTTTATGTCATTTTTTTCCGCATTAAGCTCGTTTTTCATATATATATAAATTCGCAAAAGGTTTCCCCCGTACAATTCAAAAAAATAAAAATTAAACCCCTATATTTCCTTTTAGATTCAGCTCGTCCTTTCGGCGGATCAGTATCGGTTCTATCTCGTCGTTTACGAATTCGAGAACCTGCTCGGCGGCTCTGCCCGTAAACCTTGCGGCGTCTAGGATTTTGTCCAACGACGAACGCACCGCCGCGAACGCCGCGTCGTTTCTTATCCGTTCGGCGAGATCGTTTTCGCCGCCCTCGGTCTTGACCTTTTTCGCGCTTTCCATAGAATGAGCGCGAATTTTTTCGTGCAATTCCTGTCTGTCGCCGCCCGCCTTTACGCATGCCATAAGAATTTCCTCCGTCGCCATAAAAGGGAGTTCGGCGTCGATATGCTTTTTTATAATTTTCTCATACACGCAAATATTCTCCGCGACGTTCAAGTAAAGCTCCAAAATACCGTCCGCCGCCAAAAACGCCTGCGCCATCGCGATGCGTCTGTTCGCGCTGTCGTCCAGCGTGCGTTCCAGCCATTGCGTACCCGCCGTAAACGCGCCGTTCGCCGGCAGGGTCATAACGAACCGCGCAAGCGAAGTAATCCTCTCGCTACGCATAGGATTGCGCTTGTACGCCATCGCGGAGCTGCCTATCTGCGCGCTCCCGAACGGCTCCTCCAATTCTTTCATATGCTGCAAAAGCCGTATATCGCAGCTGAATTTCGACGCGCTCTGCGCGATTCCCGATAGGAGCGCAAGTATTCCGTAGTCGAATTTACGCGAATAGGTCTGACCCGTTACCGAAAAAACCTTGTCGAAACCCATTTTTTCCGTAACGGCGCGCTCCAAGTCCTTGACCTTGCCGTGATCGCCGTCGAACAGCGCCAAAAACGAAGCCTGCGTACCCGTCGCGCCCTTTACGCCGCGCAAACGGAAATCCGCGAGCGCGCGCTCAACGCCGTAATAATCAAGCAACAGATCGTACAGCCAAAGACAGGCGCGCTTTCCCACGGTGGTCGGCTGCGCGGGCTGTAAATGCGTGAAGCCCAGCGTCGGAACCAACCTGTATTTCAACGCGAAATTTTTCAGTCGGCTCATAACGTTCAGTATTTTTTTCGACACGATTTTCAGCGCGTCGCGGTAAATTATTATGTCGGCGTTGTCCGTCACGAAACAGCTCGTCGCTCCGAGATGAATTATCGGCGCCGCGCTCTTTGCCTGCTCGCCGAAAGCGCGGACGTGCGCCATAACGTCGTGGCGAACCTCGCGCTCGATCTCGGCGGCGCGCCCGAAGTTTATGTCGTCCGCGTATTTTTTCATTTCGGCTATCTGCCCCTCCGTGACGTCCAGCCCAAGCTCCTTTTCGCTCTCCGCAAGCGCAATCCAAAGGTTGCGGAAAAGACCTATCCTCTTTCGCTCGGAAAACGCCGCCGACATTTCTTTCGACGCGTAGCGCGTAATCAAAGGATTTTCGTAAAAATCGTTCATCGTTCGGCTTCCTTTCTTTTTTTAATTATACGGAAAAAACTTTTTTTAATAAAAGATTTCTCCGCGTCCTTTCCGAAAAACCTTAATATTTTTACGGCTCTATAACAAGCAAAGCACCGCAGTCGTATTTTTCACAAAATAAAAAGCTTCTCCCGTACCCGTTTACGCGCCGGCCTCGGTTATATCGATTTTCATCTTCATTTGCAGCTCCGTATCCTTTTGTTTTTTGAGCGTTTCGGCTTTTTTGACCTCGGCTTTTTTTCTTACGATTTCGGGCGGACGTTTTTCGTTTATGCAACGTTCGCCGATAACGACTTTATCGATAGTTTTATCGTCCGGAATTTCAAACATAATATCCAGCATAACGTCTTCGAGAATTGCGCGCAAGCCTCTCGCTCCGGTTTTAAGTTCCTTGGCTTTTTTCGCGACGGCGGAGACCGCGTCCGCCTCGAACTCCAGCTTGACGCCGTCTATACCGAACAGCTTTCCGTACTGCTTTGTCAGCGCGTTTTTCGGTTCGGTCAATATTTTGACGAGCGCGGTTTCGTCGAGCGCGTTCAATCCCACGACGATAGGTAGCCTGCCCACGAATTCGGGAATAAGCCCGAATTTAATGAGGTCGTCGGGCTGTATATTTTTTATCAAACCCGCGTAATCCGCGTCGGTCGAATCCCCCGCGACGTGCGCTCCGAAGCCCAGCCCCGCGTTTGCCGTCCGCTTGTTTATTATTTTGTCTACGCCTACAAACGCGCCTCCGCAGATAAACAGAATATTAGTCGTGTCGATAGGTATGCACTCCTGCTGCGGATGCTTGCGCCCGCCCTGAGGCGGCACGTTCGCGACGGTGCTTTCTATGATTTTGAGCAACGCCTGCTGAACGCCCTCGCCCGACACGTCGCGCGTAATAGAAACATTCTCGGTCTTTTTTGCGATTTTGTCTATTTCGTCGATATAGACTATACCTAATTCCGCCCTTTTCGTATCAAAGTCCGCGTTTTGCAACAACTTCAAAAGTATATTCTCGACGTCCTCGCCCACATATCCCGCCTCGGTCAGCGTCGTCGCGTCCGCGACCGCGAACGGAACGTTTATGATTTCGGCGAGCGTGCGCGCTAAAAGCGTCTTGCCGCAACCCGTCGGGCCCAGCATCAAGACGTTGCTCTTTTCCAGCCGAACGTCACCCGAATCGCCCTCGTGCTTGATTCTCTTGTAATGATTATATACGGCGACCGCAAGCACGCGCTTGGCGTTCTCCTGACCCACTATATACTCGTCGAGCTTGGAGTTTATCTCTCTCGGCGTAGGTAGCTTGTCAAGTACGCTCATAGGCGTTTTTTTGTGATACCCGCCGATTACGGAATTGCAAAGTCTTATGCAATCCGTGCATATATTGTGCCCGTTCGGACCCGTAACGAGCATCTCAACCTCGCTGTCCGGCTTGCCGCAAAAAGCGCAATAGCCCTTTTTTATATTATTATTCGCCACTCTGAAATCTCCTTGTTTTCTTTCCCGTTTGAAGGGAGAGTTTTTACGCGGGAGGGAAGCCTCTTGTTCATAAAAGGCTTCCCTCCCGCGCCCTTTTATTTTTTTAGAGATTATGCGGCGGAAACCTTTCGTAAACAAAAGGCTTTCCCCCGCGCCTCTTTCTAAAAAACTTCTAATGATTTTAAAATCCGCGCGCATAGAAAACGTCGGATTTACGAGAGACTTTTGCGGCTTTCGAGACGTTTCCCGGAAGTTTACGGCGAAACCGATAACAAAAAAAACGATAAAAGCTATGAAAAGACCCGCAAAGACGTGTTATATTCGTTTACGCGCGCGGATTTTTAAATGTTTTTATAATTTTGCGCAAAGGTTTTCTTATGTCTATTGAGGATCGGCCGCGTTTAAACGGGTTAAAGCGCCGCGCGCCGAACGTAAACGCCGTCCGGTTTACACACCTCTCCCCGTCTTTGCCGTAAAAAGTCGCGGCAGCTTAAAGACGCGGCTTCCGCCGCCGCAGACGGTTTACCGCCGCGTCCGATAACCCGCAAAAGGTTCCCCTCCGCATACGGTCGCTATGAATCGGAATCGCGTTTTAAAGATAATATCGAATTTTTGCCGTAAGCGGCTAAACGGGTCTTTTCCTTATGCGCGTAATACGGAAAACCGTTCTTTTCGCCGCAAGCGGCGAAAAGGCGGCGTTTAACCCCGTTTGTTATATTCTATAACGGCTATAATTTAAAAAAAATTAAAAAGCCTATTCCTGTTTAGACGGCTTCGCGTCGTCACCGCCGTTACGTTTATAGAATATTTTGTCTATAACGCCGTATTCGAGCGCTTCTTCCGCGCTCATATAGAAATCCCTGTCGGTATCCCGCATGATTTTATCGAAATTTTGTCCGGTATTTTCGGCGAGGATTTTATTGATCTTTTCCTTGTGCTTGATAATTTGCTTCGCCTGGATTTCGATATCGCTCGCCTGTCCCTGCGCGCCGCCGAGAGGCTGATGAATCATAATCACGCTGTTCGGAAGGGCGTATCTTTTGCCTTTCGCGCCGGAGCTCAAAAGGAACGCGCCCATAGAGGCTGCCATACCCGTGCAAATAGTCGAAACGTCGCATCTTAAGTATTGCATCGTGTCGTAAATCGCCATGCCGGCGGACACGCTTCCGCCCGGGCTGTTTATATAAAGGCTTATGTCCTTTTTGGGGTCTTTTCCCTCAAGGTATATAAGCTGGGCTACGATAACGTCGGCGGAGACATCGGTCAGCTCGCCCGTCATAAAAATTATTCGGTCTTCGAGCAATCTGGAATAGATGTCGTAAGACCTCTCGCCCTTGCCGCTCTGCTCGATTACCATAGGAACTAAATAAGACATAACCGCACCTCGCTGTGAATACTAAAATTTTATACGAAAATCCCGCGTTTATTACCCGGAAAAAGCCGGGACGGGCATATTTCCATCGGAATTAAAGGTCGTTTTTCGTCGAATATCAATTAGAACCCGCCGTTTTCATCATTTGAGTTCAGTGTTTTATCAATTCAAAAATTGCCGTTTTTCTCGTTCGAATCCGTTCGTTTATTAACGCGGATCCGCCGTTTTATCAACTCAATCCGGTCTTTTAATCGATCCGTAATTCGGTTTTCGATAAATCCAAAATCCGCCGTTTTATCAATACTTTCGCAGCTCGGATTCCTATTCGAATTTATTATTCGCCTTCAAAAATTCAAACAGCTGCTCCGTCAAAATTTCATTGGCGAAATAGTCGTATTCCCGCTCGCCGATTTTCGATTTATACTCCCCGACGGTTTTTTTCGCGCGTTCGGCAAGCTCGCCGAATTTCTTTTCGAGTCTGTCCGTGTCGAGCGCGATATTCTCCGCCTTTATAAGTTCCTCCATAACGAGACGCGTTTTGACGTTCTTTTCCGCCGTCTCCTTGTACGACGACCGCAATTCCTCCGCGTTCTGCCCCGAATATTTAAAATAATCCTCGATTTTCAAGCCCTGATGCATAAGCCTGTACTCGAATTGTCCGACAAGCGACTCCGTTTCGTTTTCGATAAACGACGAGGGCGCCTCGACGTCGGACGCGCTTACGATTTTCTCTATGAGCGCCTTTTCTTCCGCGTCCGCGTTTTTTTGTTCTGCGGTCTTTTGCAAATCCGCTCTTACGCTCTCTTTGTACGCCGCGAGAGTGTCGAACTCGCTCACGTCCTTCGCGAACTCGTCGTCGAGAGGAGGAACCTCCTTATGTTTTATCTCGCGCAGCCTGACAGCGAACACGGCGTCCCTGCCTCTCAAATTTTCGGCGTGATAATCGTCGGGAAATTTGACCTTAATATCTCTTTCGCCGTCTATTTCCATACCCTCGACCTGCTCCTCGAAGCCGGGAATAAACGCTCCCGAACCCAATTCCAGCTCAAATTTTTCAGCCGTGCCGCCCTCGAACCTCGCGCCGTCCGCCGTGCCGCTGAAATCTATGACGGCTATATCGCCCTTTTTCGCGGGTCTGCCGTCCACCGAAACCAACCGCGAGGCATGCTCAAGCTCATGCTCGAGCACTCGCTCCACATCCGCGTCGGACACCTTTATATCGGATTTTTTCAGCGTCAAACCCTTGTACTGCCCAAGCTTGACGGGTTTTAAAACCGTTACCGTAATTTTGAACCGCGCGCCGCCGTCGTCAATTTTCACCAGCTCCGCCTCCGGTCTTTCAACGGGGTCAAGCTTTTCGGCGGTCAACGCCTCCCCGTAACATTCGGGCATAATTATATCGAGCGCGTCGTCGTAGAATATTTCCTTGCCGTATATTTTTTCAAGATACCTTTTCGGAACCTTGCCTTTGCGGAAACCCTGGACCGCGTATTTTCCCTTGGTTTTCTCGTAGGCTCTGTCCGCCGCTTTTTCAAATTCCTCCGGGGAAACGTCGAACGTCAGTATAAATACGTTTTCCTTGCCCTCGGCGTTGGTTTTGGTATAGGTCATTAATTTCCGCTCCTTAGAAAAATAAATCAAACTTTCAAATTATTTTATCATATTTATTGATTTTCCGCAAACAAATATGGTATAATAAAATATATTTTAAAAAAAATTTTTAATTTTAAAAAAATTTACGCGGAGGAAACCTTTTTGTGAACCTATCGGGCGCGCGCCTTTATCTTACGGATATTTCGGTAAAAAACCGGGACCGCGTCTTTTGTTTTTATCTCCGTGAAAAATCCGCCGCCCCTCCCCTTTTATTTTTTTAAAGATTGTGCGGAGGGACCCCTTGTTTGAACAAAAAAAAACGCCCGCGCGCCTTTCTAAAAAACTTCGGCGGCTTTGGATAAAGCGGACTCCCGGCAAAACTCAACGCGGTATACGCGTTAAAAATAATGGATCTCTAAAAATTCGTGACGATTCCACCATACCGGCGTCTACTTTTTATCACGAAAATTTAGAATCGTCAAGAATAAATTAACGTTAAACTATAAATTATTTATACAAGGAGAAAAATTTATGCCGGTACCCGTATTGATACTCGTAATAATACTCGGCGCGCCGACCGCGCTTATAGCCTTTATGGCGGTCCGCGCCGCGCTCGTAAAACCCCACGCTCCGCCCGAGCGCGAGGTTTCGGACCTCGGAATTGACAAGAACGCGCTCGCCGCGCATTTAGCCGGAGCGGTTCAAATCCCAACCGTTTCCATGGCGGACGAAACCTATCCCGAAAAGCCCTTTTTCGACTACAAAGAATACATAGAAAAAACCTATCCGCTGTTCGCGAAAGCGGCGGAATGTACGGTAGTTAACAAATACAGCCTGGTATACCGCATAGACGGCTCCGACGCGAATCTCAAACCCGCGTGCTTCTTAGCGCATATCGACGTCGTACCCGCTCCCCCCGAGGGTTGGGACTATCCGCCGTTCGGCGGCGAAATCCATGACGGCTTCGTCTACGGCAGAGGCGCGCAGGATATGAAATGTCAGATGATAGCCGTACTCGACGCGCTCGAATTCACGCTCGCGAACGGCGGCGGCTTAAAGCGCGCGGCGTACTGTTGCTTCGGTCACGACGAGGAGCTGTCCACGCTCGACGGCGCGCCCGAAATCGTCAAGTATCTCGACTCTCTGAACGTGCGTCCAGAGTACGTGCTCGACGAGGGCGGCGTTATGCTCGACGGCGGACCGCTCGGCGTAGACGGAACCCTCGCGCTAATAGGCGTCTGCGAAAAGGGTTATATGGACGTGCGCCTCTCCCGCAAAAAAGCGGGCGGACACGCAAGCACTCCCGCAAAGCCCACCGCGCTCGCTAGTGTGGCAAAGGCGGTCTGCAACGTCGAACGCAAACAGCTCCCTCCCGTATGGACCGCTCCGACAATAGAATTGATACGCGAACTCGCGCCCTATATGAAACCGCTCTTTAAATTCGTTATGGTCAACCGCGACGTCCTCTCGCCGTTCATAAAATTCGCGCTTTCAAAGCTTCACCCCATATCCGCAGCGCTCGTGAAAACCACTTTCGCGCCGACTATGGCAAAGGGCAGCGACGCCGCGAACGTTCTCCCGCCTTACGCGGAGGCGGTCGTAAACTGCCGCCTTATCGCGGGCAACTCTCCCGAAACCGTCCTCGCCCATATCAAAAAGGTCGCGGGGCGCGGCATAGACGTCGAGGTCATAAACCGCGCCGTGCCCGCGTCGAAAATTTCGCCCGCCGATACGCCGTCGTACGTAAAAATCGCGGACGCGGTTCGGACGGCGTTCCCCGGCGTTAAGGTCGCCCCGTATATGTTCATTGCCGCGACCGATTCGCGTTTCTATTATCCGATATGCGACAACGTCTACAGATTTTCGCCTTTCGCCTACACCGAGGACGACCAAAGACGCATACATGCGGTAAACGAAAGATGCAATATCGACGACCTTAAAAAAGCAACCGAATTCTTCGTGAGAATTATCGGGGATACTTGTCTGTAATAATGGATTTTTATTTTAAAAAATTACGCGGGGGGAACCCTTTTGCGCGCAAAAGGGTTCCCCCCGCATTTCTTTCCAAAAAAAACGTTAGCGCGTTTGTTCTCGCGGCGACCTTCGAACAAGGCTGGCTTCAACGACGGACACGAAAACAAGCATCATTTCGGCGTCTTTTTTTCTGCGCGGCTCAGCTACTTTGCGCGCCGTCGAAAACGCCTTGAAAAGCACGGATGTCGCCAAAAGCCCCCCGTTTCCGTTTAAGTGAACAAGTCCTAATTTGAAACGCGGCGATACTCGGAAAGGTTGTTCGCATCGCAAAGATCCGCGCCGCTCGGGTCTTTACTTAATATGTAGCCTCTCGCAGACTTTTCACCGAAACCGCATATAAGGAATCCGCGTCAAAGCCGCGTTCGGCGGGTCTCAGCCAAACCGAAACCGTCCGCCCCGTCTCAAAGTTAACGTAAATTCCCGCGTCGTATTCAAAAATTTCCGTTCCCGCGCCGTCCGAAAAGCTCAACGTAAGGAGCAAATTGCGGTAATTCCTTCCCGAATTGTTTGTGATTTCAACGGTCAAAAACTCCGTTTCATTACTCGAATACGTGTAAAATCCGACGTCGAAACCCTGCGCCGCGTAACCCGCGCCGCCGTCGGTTGTTCCGTCGTTCGCGCCGTCCCCGGTTATTCCGACGCGCTCGCCGTTTTCCCCGCGGTTCTTGAAATTTGCGCAACCTCCGAGAGCCGCGACGAAAAAACACAGCGCCGTCGCAATCAAAAGCGTATTTCTCATTTTTTTCATAAACTCCGTTCCCCGTTTTTAGTTTATGAAAATATATACGCCCTATACGCCGCGCCGCGGCGCGGCGACTATTTCGCGAACTGCGTATCGTACATCGCGGCATAAATGCCGTTCTTTTTTAATAATTCGCCGTGCGAACCGCTCTCCGTCAATTCTCCGTCCCGCATAACGAGAATCAAATCCGCGTTCACGATTGTAGACAGGCGGTGCGCGATAATAAAGCAGGTCTTATCCTTCGTGATCTTGTCCAAAGCGTCCTGAACGATGCGCTCGGTCAGCGTGTCTACGGACGAGGTCGCCTCGTCTAAAATGACGATGCGGCTACGCCTCACGACGGCGCGGGCGACGGAAAGCAACTGCTTTTCACCCTCCGAAAAGTTGCTCGTCTCTTCGTTTATTACGGCATCGTATCCGTCCTTTAAGGATGTTATAAATTTGTCCGCGCCGGCCATAACCGCCGCCGCCTTCACCTCGTCGTCCGTCGCGTCAAGTCTGCCGTAACGGATATTCTCCCTTATCGTGCCGTTAAAAAGCCATATGTCCTGCAAAACCATAGAAACAAGCCGCCGGTATTCGCTTTTGTCGTACAGCGATATATCCGTGCCGTCCAGCAAAATTCTGCCCCCGTCCGCGTCGTAGAACCGCATCAAAAGTTTGACTATCGTCGTCTTGCCCGAGCCCGTCTGTCCGACTATCGCGACGCGGCTTCCGGGTTTTATGTCGAAGCTGAGATTTTTTAATACGGGCAGATTTTCGTCATAGCCAAACGTAACGTTTTCAAAGACGACGCCGCCCTTAATTCCGCCGTATTCGGGTAGCTTTTCGGGTTTGTCCTCCTTCCGCTCTTCCTCGTTGTCAAGGAACGCATATATGCGCTCGGCGGCGGCGACTGTCGATTGGAGCACATTGGATATTTGCGCGATTTGGTTTATCGGAATCGTGAATTCCTTGACGTATTGCACAAAAGCGTACATCAGACCGAGTGTCGTTCCCGTCGGGTCGGCTATCGCGAGATACGCGCCCAAGACTATAACGGCGACGTAAGCCAGATTGCCGACAAAGACGATGAGCGGATAAATAAGCCCTGAAACCGCTTGCGACTTCCAGCCTATGTCGAACAATTTTTCGTTGAACACGCCGAATTTACGCTCGTTACGCTCCTCTAAGCCGAACGCCTTGACGACGGCGTGCCCTCCGTAGCTCTCCTCTATGCAACCGTTGACCGCTCCGAGATAATTCTGCCGCTCTCTGAAATAGTTCTGAGACCTCTTGGCTATAATTCTCACGATGATAAAGGACAGCGGCAGTGAAATCAGCACGGCGAATGTCAGCGGCACGTTCATCGTGAACATCATAACCGTCATTCCCAAAACAGTCGAAACCGACCTCACTATCGCGGACAGATTGCTGTTTAAAGCGTTGCTTACGGTATCGACATCGTTGGTTATGCGCGAGAGTATGTCGCCGTATGAGTGCCTGTCAAAATACCCTGCGGGCAGGCGGCTGATTTTGAGATTTATGTCGCCGCGCATTTTCAGCGCGACGCGCTGGGCGACTGTCGCCGTTATGTAGCTCTGCGCGTATAAAAATCCGCCGCCCAAAATATAAAATGACAGAATAAGCAAAAGCATACCGTATATGCCTTCCTTGTACGACGGGTCGCGAAGTCCCGCGCCCGCGCCCTCGTATACCATTTTTGTCACGCCGTTTACCAGCATATTGACAATATCCGCCATAAGCTTGGGTGCGAAAACGACGAACACGGTGGACGCGGCGGAAAATACCGCCGCTAACAAAAAGAGGTATTTATACGGCGAAAAGCTTTTTACGAGCTTGAAAAACGTCTTTTTGAATTCGGTCGGTTTGTCGAGGGTATTGATAACGTCGGCTATGCTTTTGCCGTAGCCGCCGCCTAAATCCGTGCCCTGACCGGCGTCGTCTTTCGCCGCGCGCTTTAAGCTATCCCTTCCGGCCATTGTCCGCGTCCTCCTTTTCGAGTTTTTCCGATCGGTTATTCCGAGGCTCCGGAGCCGCGTCCGCGCCGGTTGTTTCGGCTTTTTCGGACCTACTTTCCGGGGAACTTACAGCGCCGTTTAGCGCCGCGTTTCCGTCCGGCTTTCCGCCGCCCGTCAAGGCGTTTTTCGATCCGCTTTTTTTCGGCTTTCCGCCGCCGATTAAAGCGTCTTCGCGTCCGTTTTTTTTCGGATTTATAACGCCGTTCCGCGCGTTATTTTTCCGTACGCGCTCCGCCGCGTTTCCTTTCGGCTCCGCTCCGCCGTTTAACGCTTTTTCCAATTCGTCCACGGGTAGCTGAGACCTTGCTATCGCCAAATATTCCGGCGAGCTTCTCAGCAATTCCGCGTGCGTTCCCTGCCCGACGATTTTACCGCCGTCGAGGACGATTATATTGTCGGCGTTGAGCACGGAGGCTATCCTCTGCGAGATTATGACTACGCCGGCGCGGCTCTCTCTCGTTTCCTCGACAAGCTCGGCCCGCAAATTCGCCTCCGTCGTATAGTCGAGTGCGGAAAACGAATCGTCGAAAAGATACAGCTTCGGTTTTTTTACGACGGCGCGCGCTATGGACAGCCGCTGTTTCTGACCGCCCGAAAGATTTTTTCCGCCGCGGCTTACGGGCATGTCGAATTTATTCGCCGCCGCGCCCTCGGCGCTTCCGCTTTCTGCGCGCTTTTCGGACACGAAGTCGTCCGCCTTTGCCACGGCTATCGCCCTCTCCATTTCTTCCTCCGACGCGTTCTCCTTTCCCGCCGAGAGATTTTCGCCCACCGTTCCCGAAAACAGCACGGGCTGCTGGGACACGAGACCTATGTTTTTACGCAACACGCTCTGTTTCAGTCCCCTTATATCCCTGCCGCCTATGCGTATTACGCCCTCCGTAGGGTCGTATAGGCGCAGAATCAGGTTTATGAGCGTCGTCTTGCCGCTGCCCGTAGCGCCGACTACGGCGGTCATTTTGCCCGATTTAACCGTAAACGAGAGGTCTTTCAGCGCGTAATCCGGCGCGCCGCCGTATTTGAAACTCACGTTCTCGAAGCTCAAATCGAAATTCGCGTCCTCGGGGTCTAACTCCACGGCGTTTTCCGCGTCGGCGATCGTCGGTTTTACGGCAAGAACTTCCTTTATGCGGCGTACCGCGACGACGGCACGCGGCAGGAACACGAAAGTTCCCGCGAACAGCAAAAACGCGTAAATTATCTGCACCGCGTACTGTAAAAACGCGAGCAGACTGCCGGGAAGAACGGAGCCGTCGATAAGAAACTCGCGGTCTACGGCAAGCCATATGCCGAGCGCTCCCCACACGTTCAAAATCAGCATAAAAAGAGGGATGAGCAGAGCCGAAACGCGGCTTATAAAAAGGTTTACGACCGTAATTTTTTTGTTGACCTTTTCGTAGCGTGCCTCCTCGTGCGGTTCGTTGCCATTCGCGCGGATTACGAAAATGCCGCCCAGTCTCTCCCGCATCACCAAATTAATTTTATCGAGCAGCTTCTGTCCGAGCACGAATTTCGGCATTACGAACGCGTAGACTATCGCCATAATCACCGCGATAACCGCTATCATCGCGACTATTATCAGCAGCATATACGGGTTGATTTTCAGCAGATAACGCAGATACAGAATCCCGCCCGTTACCGTGAAAAACGCCGCGAACGCGTTTTTTATGAGCAGAAAAAACAGGCTTTGAAATTGATCTATATCGTTCGAACTTCTCGTTATCAGCGACGAGGCGGAAAAGACGTCGAATTCGGCGTTGGAAAAGCTTAAAACCTTTGAGAACACGTCGCGCCGTATGTCGCGCGACACGGCGGACGATACGCGCGCCGCGAGGAAAACGATAGCGGCGACGGACAATATACTCCCCAAAGTGTAGAGCAGCATAAACGCGCCGTTTTTCAGCACGTACTCTATCTGTAGCCTGCGCGTGTCCAAGCCCGCCCTCTCGTACTCGTATTTCAAATAGTCGATATTGCCGAGTTCGATTATGTAATCGGTAATCTCGCGGCTCATTCCCGCCGCTACGCCGCCCGTTATATAACCCGCGTATGTTCTCGCCTCATCCTCGCTGTAGCCGTATTCCGTCAGTTGTTCCACAATCTGCTCGAACGTTACGCCGTCCGCAAGTCCGCCGTAACCGCTCGTATCGAGACCGTTTATAAGGCTTTTCAGCAACATATTGACGAGTTTTTTGTCGCCGTCGTCGTATATTATCACACCGTTTTCGTCGGGAACGCTTTTTTCTTTCATCTCCTCGAAATACTGCCGCATCGTGTAGTCCTTGTGTGATTCGATATAGACGCCGTATTCTTCGGAGCCTATATTATACCCGTGAATCATCGCGCCTATCGAAGAAAGCAGTGTGTTGTCCTCCAAAAAGCCGAGTACGGAAATATTCGACGAGGCGCCGAACATTCCGTTGAACGCCGCGTATACTATCACGGGGATCTTCAATTCCTCTTTAAGCCGCGACATATCCTCGTCGGAAAAATCTCCGCCGTAAAAATCCGCGATATTTTTTTTGAGCAGATACACCTCCTCGCCCTCGTTTAATTTAGCATATTTTTTTTCGTAAGCGCCGTACTCTTTTCGCGTAAGCTGCTTCCTTGCGTAAGCCTCCTTTATGCCTATGTAATAATCTCTTACGCCCTTCACTCCGTTCTCCGCGTCGCCTATCCAAATCTCGTCGGGGAAAAGCAGACTGATCTCGCCGTATGTCTCTTGGCTAAACACCTCGGGAACGGAAGATTCTATTCCGTTTTGCTCTAAGCCTACGTTTATCATATTGGACATATATTTCGGCAGCTCCAAATCGCAATACGACTGAACCGCCGCAAGACATACCGCGAGCGCCAGCAATTTCCAATATTTTTTCGCGTAACCCAATATTCTAAGCATAATAAAGTACCGTCGGCATAAGCTCTCTTCCTTTCGACTTATATTATATCACAATTGAAAAATAATCTCAATACTTTTTTTCAAAAATTTCCCCGCCGCTGTCGGAAATAAAGATTATGGTAAACGACGGAGCCGCCGCCTCCCGTTTCACGCCGGCGGCGGTATCTTCCGTAACTCCGCTGAAATCCGCGTGAAAGACGTTATGTAACTTTCGTCTAAATATCATATGCCGCCCGTGAAGTCATAGCCGTTTTTTACCGGCTTGCGGGGAAATTCCGCGTATCCGCCCGCCTCCGCTTTCATGCGGATTTCTCCGTCAGGTACGAATGCCGCCGCCCCGTTCCCGTCCGGCTTTATAAATTTATAAATAAAATCGCGGGACGAAAAAACCGCCGCCGGCATAGCGCGGACGGCGGTTACAATCGAAATACCGCGCCGTTTCTTTATAATAAAATCCTATTAAAAAATAAGCGGGTTCTAAAAGTCCGCGATGATTTTGCCTAGCCCGTATCCCGTTTTTATAACGAAAATTTAGACTCCCCTAAAAATAAAATAAAAAATCAAACAAATATGTGTGCGGAATAAATATATACCAAGCCCGCGGCGTTGCGCACGGCGAACGTATACCGAACTTTGCGGCGGCGTTTTCCGCTTACGGCAATTCTTTTCTCACGATAACGGGCGCGCGGCTCCGTTTTCCCGTGCGCTTGCGCGGCGTCTTTTTATTGCCCCCGCCTAATTTTTTTAAAAATACGCGCTTGACCGCCGCCGCGGAACACGCGCCGATAAGCGCGCCGACGGCGATTCCCGCGAGAATATCGGTCGGATAATGCACGTACAGATACGCTCTTGAAAAGGCGACGAGCGCGGCTATGACCAACGCGGGAATTCCGAGTTTTTTATAGAACTGAAATATTGGAACCGCGAACGCAAACACGGACGCGGAATGTCCGGACGGGAAGGAAAAATTCGACGGCGGATCGACTAAGAGCGCGGCGGACGGATTGACCGCGAAAGGACGCGCTCGCATAAAAAGCGGTTTCAGCGCAAAATCGACGATTAAAAACTCCGCGATAAGCGCGGCGGCGGCGGCGACGCCGGTCGCTCTCGTCTTTTTGAAGCAAAGGAGAAGCGCGGTGCAAATTATCGCGAAAATGCCGCCGTCGCCCAATTTCGTGACGTACGGCATAACGGTATCCAAAAAGCCGCTTTGCAGAGCGTTTTGCAGAGCGTCGAGCAATCCTATTTCAAATTCGTTCAGTCCGTCGAAAATATTAGCGAAAATCACGGCTCTCAGCCTCCTGAAAGGTTTAAAATTTTTGGCGGCGCTAAAAATTCGTGATGACTTTACCCCGCCTGCATCCCGTTTTTATCACGAAAATTTAGAACCCCATAATTTTTTATTAATAACAAATCGTAAGTCCGGTAAAATCACTGCCGTTTACCGCAAGAAAAAACCATCGGATTCTCCCGCCGTGCGAGATCCCCGCCGCGCCGATAACTTAGACAATATTCGCATCGGAACCGTATGCCGTTTGCCGGACACGCCCGATCGAGTGTTCGGTCAAAACGCTTTTCGATCGTTAATAACCTTTAACTTAGAAAAATCTCCGTACAATCCGCCGTATGTAATTTGAGCGCATATTTAAAGCACGAACGCGAGATAAACGAGCATATATGAAATCGGCGCGTTTTTCCCAGCCGCCAGATATATCGCGCCGTAGACGGCGCCGGCTAGACAGGAAAGCAAGCCCGCAATCAAACTTCCTTTCGTCGCGGCATGGACGAGTCCCCATGTAAATCCGACCAGCGCGCCGCCCCACGGAAATTTTTTGACGTTAAAAAGCCGTTCTCCCGCGCTTTGCCCGAAAGCGATTATAAGGAAAACGAGCGCGGCTTCAAAGGCATAGTAAATATATTGGAAAATAAATTTTAATAATCCGAGCGTTTGAAATTCAATCGCGGGCTTAAAGCCCTTCCAATCGATCAGGCTTATTATTACGCACGCCGCGGTTAAAGCGAGGCATACCGCCCAATTCCCAATCCTTAGCGGCTTCTTTTGTTTAAATACGGACTCGCCCGATTTTTTTGCCGCGAATGCGCAAAGCGACGCGGTAAATATTCCCCATATGACGCATGTAACCGACCAATGAATCAGGATTTCAGCCGTGTTCCAATCCGCCGCTTGTCCGCCGTATATAACCGGCTCGATTAAATACGCGGGAATCATCTCCAATCCCAAGCCCAAAAAGGCCGCCAAAGCCAGACCTAAAAACAAAAAACCGCATCTTTCGGATTTTTCCATCTTAAGCTCACCTTTTGTTTTTTGATTTTTTATTAGAACGTGTTTACATAAACGAAAACGAGAGGACTTCGGGCGATTTTTGCTCCGCGCAAGGCATTTTAGACGGCGCGCGGTATAAACCTGCGCGTTGAAAAAATAAAGCCGCGCGGCGCGAATAAACGTTAAAAATCCCCGTTTTTTTTATGCAGTGCCGACACAAATCCGTAATATTTTTCGACAGTTTAGAACGTTAAAAGCCCCCGTTTTTACGCGACGCCGACACGCCGTAAATTCCCCGCTTTTTAAAATTCGCGTACCCCGAATTCTTTGCCGCCGCATTTTATTCCGTTATTAATTATGCCGCGAAATATTCTCTGCCGCCGGCTGTTTTCCGCCCCTTTCCTTTCTTAGCGATACCGCTAAGAACGCGACCGACGCGGTCGCGGCCGCCAAAATCAGCAAATCCAAAACGATATGATAAGCGTCCTTAATCAAAAACGCCTCCGACGCGGGAAAAATTCTGCACGTTCCATCGCGGGCAAAAAAGTCGTTATAGCCCTTTATATTTCCGCCGAAATACATCGAATATTGAATTCCCGCCCAAGTAAGGACAAACGCTGGCAACGTCCATCTTCCTATTTTCTCCGAAAAAGCGAATACAAGCAACGCGGCGCACGCGAGCGCGAACCAAAGAACGTCTATCGGTTCGTCGGTAAAAGCCGAAACGACGATTTTCGCCGAGCCTAACGACAGTCCCGTTAAATCGAATAAAAACCAAAATAAAAGTATTGCGGCGGTCAAAAACGCCGCCGTTCTCAATTTTGTTATTTTCGCAAAACGCATACGGCGGCTACCCCCCCTCACCCTGCGTGTAATTTACTCCGTAAATCAATCTATATTATTTCGCAATTTTAATACGTTCTATAGTTTTTTTACTATCATCAATTATAAACTGTTTTTTTTCGTAAATTTCAAGTTCTTTAAAAAACACAATAGGTTTGCGCGCTTGTCCGCTATCATAGTTTCTAGGATTAAAAGCAGGGTCTCTTTTATAGAGAGATTGAACAAACGACGCAAACAACATACCTTTGTCGTCACCATCACCCTCTTCCTTAATTATTTTCTTTGATAACTCAATCAACTGTTTTTTCGTTTGTAATTTATTTCCGCTTGTTTGCTCTTTTTGTTCAACACTATTACCGTTCGTTTTATTTTTTGTTTCGCATATCGGTTCAATCGCTTTCATAGATTTTTTCTCTGCCTCTACCTCTGCTTTGTCATTCGCCAATACATCAAGTAATAAAAACCGATGACAAGCAGCTATAAACTCCTTTGAAGCGCTTGTATTTCCCGCACCGATGACAACCATTTTTGCATTCTTGAAACGTTTAGCAAGCCGTGTAAAATCACTATCATTTGTTGCTAAACAAACTGCATCAATTGTACCGGAGTGCAAAATATCCATTGCGTCAATAACCATCGCCGCGTCGGTAACATTTTTCTTTCCATTAACGGCATATTGTTGAATGGGTTCTAACGCAAAGTCTAACGTTAACTGTTTCCATTTTTGTAAATTTTGCGATGTAAAATCTCCGTAAATACGCTTGTATGTAATATCGCCTATTTTATTGAGTTCCTCAATTAATACTTCAAGATGTTTTTTATCCATATTATCGGCGTCAATCAGCAACGCAATAGTTTTATTTTCCATCTCCATTTATAATTATTCCTCCGCATAATCCCTAAACGCTATCATAAATGTCTATTGCCAAAGTATCTCCAAACAGACTTTAAGCGTTATCCGCAATAACTCTGCGGAACAACGCTTCTTAAGGTTTACGGTAAAGTGCGACACATAAACATTCGTACTTTGCAAACAAACCGAAAACGCTAGCTATAATATTTCCAAATTCTTTTTGTACGCCTTGCGGAATTCCGCCGACGCGGTCAGCGCGTCCTTTATTTCGAGCGAGCAATCGCTGTCCGACTCGGTTTTCATAATCACGCTGTCGCCGAGTACGTCGCAGTTTACGCCTACGATAAGCCCGCTCATCGTTCTGTCGAAACTCTCGGCGATTCTCAAAATCACGCCGAGTTTTTTGACTGCGTCGACGTCCTCGTCGGTCAAAAGCTCTTTATATTTCTCAAAATTCGGCTCGATATTGTCGGCCTTTCTGTGAAGGGCGGCGACATATGCCGCCATGACCAAATCCTTGTGCGAAATACCGTTCAGACCGCTGTGGAGAATCACATATTCCGAATGAACGTGGTGATCGTAGTACTTTATAATCGAGCCCGTATCGTGCAACAGGGCGGCGGTTCTAAGCACCTTGACGTAGAGCCTCGGCAATTTGTGCAGAACCTTGAGCTGCTTAAACAGCTGAACGGAGAGGTTATAGACGTGTTCGGCGTGCTGAATATTCATATTGAAATTATGGAGCAACGTGTTTATGCTGTGCCCTAAAATATCAGAAATAGGCTTTTCGGCCGTAGACGGAACGGTATAGCGGAACATCGCGCCCTCTCTCAGACCCCTGCCGCTGATTATGATTTGATTAAATTTTACATAATCCATAACCGCCTTAACCGCCGCCAGCGCACTCGGAAAAATATCGGCGCGCGAGCCGGACAACCCGTTGATTTTCATCGTTTTATCTATTTCGAGGGTTTTAATCGTATCGTAAATACCCTCGAATTCGCTTACGGCTATGCGGTAGTTATGCGAGGTCATAAGCGGATATTTTTTTATACGGCGGCTTATCCTGCCCAAATTTCTAAACGAGCCGCCCACGCCTATCAGTTGCGTGTCCGGGTCAAGCTCTTTCAGCCATTCCGCTTTTTCAAGATACTCGTAGACGAGCCGCTCTATTTTGAGGGCGCGCTCCTCCGCTATAAGCCCGTTGTTTTTAAACATATCCGTCAGCGTTATCGTGCCGAACGGCAACGTCAGTTGCTGTAAAAGATGCTTCCTGCTGTAATAAATCAGCTGTATGCTCCCGCCGCCGACATCCATAATAAGCCCCTTAGGCGCCTCGAGCGTATTGATTACGCCGCTGTAAATCAAAATAGCCTCCTCATCCTCGGAGAGAACCTTAATTTTTATTCCGCACGTAACGGCTATTTCGTCGATGAAGCTTCTTTGATTCTTCGCCCGCCTGACTGCGGCGGTGGCGTAAGCGAATATTTTCGAGATCTTGTTCGCGTCGCAGAGACGCTTAAACATCTTCAGCGTTTTTATAGTGGCGGCAATGCGCGACGGCTTCAAAAAACCGTCCGTCTCCATGTCCTGAGCCAGCCGCACCGATTCCTTTAACTCGTCAAAAACCACAAAATAGCCGCCGTCCAAAATGCTGACAAGCAAAAGACGCGCCGTGTTTGAACCGAGATCGATTATCGCAATTTTTTCCATGTAAAATATTCTTCCCGTTTAGTAAATTTCAGGTACTAAAATACAAGTCCGATTCTGTCGAAAACCCACCCCCGACGGAGTATCGGACTTATGTCTGTATAATAATTCCCCATTATCGATTTTAATATGTAGTATTATATCATAAAAAAACGGTTTTGCATAGGACTTTTTGACAAAAAAAGTTGCTTTTTTTTATTTTTTTCCACGACGAAACGGCAAAATATCGTTTATAATAAAAACGTTTCCGCCGAAATCCTTTATTTTTGGAGAGAAATTTTTTGTTAAGGATCCGCGGGGAAAACCTTTTGTAAATTTGCGAATAAAAGGCTTACCTCCCGCCTCTTTCCAAAAAAGCTTCGACGGTTATATTCAGTTCGAGCCCGGCGCCGGCATTAGGTTTTTTTGTGAAATATGAGCTACGCGAATCCGTATCGATCGAACTAAGAAATACCGAATTTCAGAGGTTTTTTATCCGTCAAGGCGTTTGAGAACTTGTACAGCGATTATAAATCGGATTTGCGCAAATACGGTCGTCGATTTTTTGCCGTATCGTTCATAAAAAGCTTCCGCAAAGATTTTCGCCGTGCATTTTCGTATAAAAACGATAAAGTGTTTTGGAAAGGAGCACGCTGGGAACCTTTCGTGAACAAAAGGTTCCCCATGCATAAATCCCCACCCCTTCAAAAAAAAACAAAAAGAGGTTCTCTTATGAAAACAAATTCCGCCGTTACGTTTTTTTCGCTTATCGCCGCCGCCGTAATTTTGGTTTCCGGCATATTTTTGTCGGTACTCGGCACGGGCGGTCCCGCCGGTTCGGCGTCACCGGGTATAATAGAGGATCAGGAGAAAAACGGCGGTGAAAACGAGGAAGAACAAGCCGACGCCGTCCGCAATGTCTATCCTCTCGCCGCGTTGGGAACGCCCTACGGCTATATCCAAAGATTTGGAAGTTCGGGCGGCGACGCGGCGTTGGACGTCTATTTTATAGGCGGTTGCATCTACGCGTTTTTTTATGCCGGAAGCGGCGATTACGACTCGCGGGAGAAAGCGTCGGTCAACCTCGCTAAGCTCGACGGAAACGGAACGGTTTTAAAAACTCTCTCGCTCGGCAAAGGAACCTACGCGGCGTCCAAACCCGTGTGGAACGGCATAGCGGTGTGTCTGTCCGAAAAGGGCGAAAAGGACGGCAAAACCGACAGGAACACGCTCGCGCTTATCGACCTCGATCTGAACGCCGTATTCTCGCGGCACGAACCGTTCGACGCGTCCGTCCGTCTTTACTTTTTCAACGAAAAACTTCTGTATATCACGTCGTCGGACGCGGCGCTTTCGGTGAAAGCGTTCGACGAATCGCTTCTGTCTTCCGTATCGGCCGCCGTGCCGATACCGACCGGCTGCACGGTAATCGACGCGTTCGCCTTCCGCTCGCTGAAAATCCTGCTCGGCTCGGTATCGGAATTCTGCGTCTATTCGTACTCTCCGTCAGACGCCGCTTTGACGCGCATAACGCGGGGCGCGGGCGGCGTAAAGCGCGCCGTTCCTAAAAGCGGCGGCTACCTTTTCATAGCGGACAGCGGTGCGGTCGGACTGTACGACGCGGATTTTAATAAAATCGGGGAGCGGAGCTTCGACGGCGAAATAAGCGGAGTCGAAGCGACGTTTTTCGGCTACGCGCTAACGACGGCGGCGAACGGCGGCTCGACCGCGTACTTCCTCTGCCCGCACTTCGACGTACTCCAAAAAAAGCCTATGAGCGCGGACGTCCGCGTCGTGAACGTCGGCGGCACGGTCTGCTTTCACTCCGTCTCCGACGGCTTTTTAAACTTATACAAGCTGTCCGACTTCGACCTAATCCCATTTCTTACCGCATCCGTCAACATTATTCTTTCCGGCAATCCTCTCTCCGTCAATTCTTTCCTGTCCGGCTTCGTTTCGACTGATTCGCGCGCGGCTTACGACTCTCTTTCGGGCAATTCATACGACTCCGGTGGCGCCTTTTTTACCGTCGTTTCAAACGATTCGCGCGTCGCCGTCATTCTAAATTCGCGCGGCGTTTCCTCGCTCGGCTCCTACGGCGGCAACGACATATTCGTCATTTTGTTCGGACGTTCCTTTTTCGGCTTATAGCCGAAAAAGGCGAAAGCGGGCGATAAAGCCGACGGCTATCCGTCTTTTTCCGCCTCCGCCGCCTGCCTGACCGCCGCCGCGAGCTGGTCGGCACACGAGGTTTTTCTGAATCCGCAAGTAATTCCCTTGCATTTTCCTCGATTTGTTCGGGCGTCAATCCCTCCGCGAAACGCGCCAAAGCTTTCAAATTGCCGTCGCAACCGTCCTTAAAGCCGATATTCCTAACGACTCCGTTCTCAAAATCGAAATCGATTCTTCTCGAACACGTCCCCTGCGTTTTATAAGCATATTTCATAGCCGCCTCCAAAAAAATGCAACGTATCTCTTTTGAAACCGTGCCGGCGGCGTTCTTTGCCGCCAAGCTTTGTGAGTTTTCGAATTTTTGTGATAAAAAGCGATGCGGGCAGAGCAAAGTTATCACGGATTTTCAGAGCCTCCGAGTTTTGAAAAAGATCTTAACGATTACGCTTTAAAACTGCGGCGCAACCGCTTTCCCACTATGTAAAGCGCGGCGGGAAAAGCTCCGTTTTTTCGCGCAATTACCGCGAACGGCATTTTACGCGGACGCGCGCCGACGCGATTCGCTTCCGTAAATACGTGAAATTCAAAGCCGTCCGCAGCGTATATTTCCCCGCGGTATTTATTCGGCGGCGTTTTTCATTTTTTCGCTTTAACCGGTGAAATCATCGCGCGTCTATGGACTTCCGCAATATTCATATGCCGAAACTCCGCCTGAGACCGAAACGTTGCCCGAGCTACGGCGCGGGCAACAGACAGCGACCGTCCGCGCGCCGTCGGGCGAGCGGAACATATGCGGAAACCTCGGTTTCATTCCGTTTTGAACGATTTCACGGCTACCTCCGCGCATATAAACGTCTTTCAGCAGACCGGAGATATCATTATCCCGCAAATCTTTTACCGCGTCGCCGGATGACAGACAGACTGCGGAAACGATATCACCTATGCTTCGGACGTTTTGGCCAACGACCGTATCCGTGTATTTTTTATACCTAACCGCAGTTTTCTTTGTCATTGAGACCCTTTTTCGCCCCGCTTAACAAACCGGGGAGTCTTAAACCTCCGCAAACGGTTAATATCCAACCGATAACCGAAAACGCGATTATTTTTCAGCCCTTTAACGCGGGCTTTTCGACCGAGGGCCTATTAACTAACAAGAACAAACCTATCTGTAAAAAAATGACGAGCCAAGAACAATCCAACCACAACCCGTTTCCTTCTTCTCCATTGGTGAAATTCCTTTCTTTCCGGTTAATTATACTCAATCAAACCTTCAGACCAAACGCCGTCAAATTTGAAAAAACGCCGTCTTTTAAAGACGGCGCGGACGGGCTTTCCCGTCGGTTTAATACCGTTTTAACAAGCGGACCGCGCGAAAAACAAGGCTTTTCGCGCATAACCGCCGCATAGCCGCTATCCGTTGGACATTCCGAATTTTCATGATAAAAAGCGGCAACGACGGAGCGGAATCATAGCGAATTTATAGCGGAAAACACCGCGCGGCGACGCAATTCAGCTTTTTTAAAACACGCCCTAATAAAGTTTTTTTGGAAAGAGTTGCGGGAAGAAACCTCGGGGCGCGGCGGCAAAAGGGCGAGAGAGACAGAGTATATGGATTTTTTGCGGAAATAAAGACAAAAAACGCCGACGCGGATTAGCCGCGGTGAAATTTTCTGTCGAAATATCCGCGAATAAAGACGCGCTCCCGCCCTCGCAAGATAAGCCCGCGAGCGAAAGGTTTTTTCCGAGTAATTTAAAAAACAGGAAAAGTCTTACCGTCGCGGATAGCTTGCCGACGCGCCCGGCAAATTCAAAAAAAGGTTTTTCCCCGCGCCGTATTCCGCATTACTTCACGCTTGCGCTTCCCGCCGCATTCTCGCCGTCGTCGATTTTACCGAGATATTCCGGTAGCTTCATTCCCGACAACTTAAACACGTCGTTGAGCGGCGGCACCGCCTTGAAAAGCGAGGATAAAAAGCCCGCCGTCGTCGATTCGCCGTCCTTGCCGTTCATACCGTCCCAAACGGTGACCTTATCGATTTTGAGATTCTTAATCGCCTCGACCTGCGTTTTAACCAGCGTTTCGATTTTATCGGCAATCATAAGCTTCACGGCGTCGTCCGCGTCGCCGCCCGACTGGGCGATGATTTCGCCGAAGCCCTTCGCCTGGCTCTTCAACAGCTCTACGGTACCGCGCGCCTCCGCCTCGAGCTTAGCGTAAATCGCGTCCGCCTCGCCTTTTGCTTTTCTTCTGATTTGCTCGGCTTCCGCCTCGGCTTGGAGCGTCAATTTTTCCTTTTCGATTTCGGTCCTTATGATTACGTCGGCTTTCAGCGTAGCGTTTTCTCGCGCCGCGCGCTTCAATTCGGCCTCTTCCTCGGCGGTATACGCCTCTTGGAGCGCCTTGGCGGCGGCGATTTTTTCGGCGACGGTTGCGCGTCTTAGGGATTCGGCCTCGACCTCGCGTCTCGCGGCGTTGGACTGCGACATAGACGCGTAGGAGAGGTTTTCGCCCTCTACGGCTTTGAGGTTTGCCGTCGCGACCTGAATTCTCTGATCGGACTGCGCGTTCGCCTCGCCTACGGAGCCGTCCCTGTTTTTTTCGGCGACGGACTTTCTCGCGTCGTTGATGGCTTTCGCGGCGGCTTCCTTTCCCAAAGCGTTGATATAGCCCGATTCGTCGTTGATATCGGTAACGTTAACGTTGATAAGCTTGAGCCCGATTTTTTTCAGCTCGCCCTCCACGTTTTTGGACACCGCTTCGAGGAATTTATCTCTGTCCGCGTTGATTTCCTCGATGTCCATAGTCGCGATGACCAGACGCAACTGACCCAAAATAATGTCCTTCGCAAGGTTTTGAATATCCTGCATTTTGAGACCCAGCAACCTTTCGGCGGCGTTCTGCATAATCCCGGGCTCGTTGGAAATCGCGACGGTGAAGATGGACGGCACGTCGATACGGATATTCTGGCGGCTTAACGCCTGCCGTAAATCGACGTTTATCGATATCGGCGTGAGATCGAGGAATTGATAGGCCTGAAAGAACGGCCAAATAAATTTCGTGCCGCCGTGCAGGCAAAGGGACGAGCCGTCCGAATTGATTTTTCCGTAGACGACCATAATTTTGTCCGACGGACACTTTTTCAGCCTTGCGGGAACGAGAAACAGCACGCCCAAGCCGGCGACTAAAATCACCAGACCGACGACGAGAGCGATCGCTCCTCCCGTGCTAAGAGCAAAAATGAGATTTGGAAACATAAGAGGATACCTCCGATTTTTATTTTATTAATAATTCGTGATTTTTCTAAAACTCCCAAATATGCGGGTTCTTAATTATCCGGCCGCCCGTAAACGGACGCTTATTCGTTGCGAATATCCGCCCGAATTTCCTCCGGTTCAACTCGGGTATTTATCCCGTTAATTATCGCGGATTCACGCGGTTATCGCTTAAAGTTTTTTAGAATAGGGGCGCGAGGGAAACTTTTTTTGTTTACAAAAGGTTTCCCACGCATAATTTTTTAAGAAGCGTAAGTTTAAAATTTTTTTCTAAATCCTCTCCACAAGAAAGGTATTCGTATCCGCGAGCGCGACGATTTTTATTATCGCGCCGTCCTCGATTTTTTCCTCCGCGTCGGTCATCGCCGAACATTCGACAAGCCGCTCCTGAATCATAACGGTAATTTTGCCCGCGCCGGTTCTTTTTTGGGGAATGCTTAAATATACGACGCCGGTCGCCCCCACCGCCCTGTTGAAGCTGATATTCCCGCGTCCCTCGAGGCGCAGGATTGCGCGCATCAGAACCGCGAGCAGAAGAGCGGTCAGCGCGCCCGCGGCCGCGCCGATAAGCAACGACCAATAGGATACCGCGCCGAACAGCCCGAAAGCCGTCCAGCCGCCCACCGCCAAAAAGGCGACCGCGCCGCGAATTGTCAAAACTTTCAGCCCGCTCGCCTCGACTACCGAGGTGCTGTTTGACTGAATATCGCCGATTCCGTCATATCCCGCGTCCGTTCCGTCCGCGCAAGCGTCGCCGTCGAAGTGCGCGTCCGAGCCGCCGTCAAAGGCGTCGGAGCCGTTCGACATACCGATAAGGAGCAACGCGAACTGCACGACAAGAAACGCCGACGCTATGACCGCGATGACAAACAAGATCTGCTCCGCCGCCTGTAATCCGTTAAACCATTCCATTATCCCGCCCTCTTAAAAATAAAATCCGTTATAAACGGCAACTTAAAAATACCCGATTCAAAGCCGCGCCGCGCTAAAACGGTCCGCAACCTTATTAAAAAATACGATCTTCCGCAAGTATATTATCACACTTTTCCTCATATGTCAAGAAATTTTTCGATTTTAAGAACCCGTCCTTATGAATTAACACCGTATTTGAAAAGGATTGTTTGCGGTTTTAAAGGCGTTTTCCAAAAATTTCAGGCAAAGCTGTAACAAAAAAACGGGGAAAAAGCGGGAAAACCCGTAAAGACGCGCTTTTAAATTTATGAAAACTGGCTCTAAGTTTTACGTGCGCAATTCGCTCGCGCGTATCGCATATAAAATAATACGGCATTCAGTCGCGGCAACGGACAATTCCGCTTTAAAAAACCGCAGTCTTTCCGGGCGTATTTTTACGCGACGCGAAAGCGCGGACGGAATGACTCTTCGCGATAAACGGGCGGTTGCGCGACCTTCCGTCGTGATATACGTAATATGCGCGATTAGATCCGTCTCCGGCGACAAGCTCGCCTCTTCCTGTCCGTCTGTCCGGCGCGCGGCGCTCGATATACTTATGCGCCTCGCCCCCGCTCATATTTTAGTATCGAACCGGCACGGTTTTCGCGCGTTCCACCGCGCGCGTCTCGGAAACTTTTTTCCGCAGTTTTTCGGTTGCGGCGCATTATTCGCCCCTTCAGTCGCCGTACCTCCTTAAAATTTCGGCGGCAAGCTCGCCTTTTCCTATCCGTCTGTCCATCGCGCGGCGCTCGATATACTTATGCGCCTCGTCCTCGCTCATATTTTCGTATTGAATCAGCGCGGTTTTCGCGCGTTCCACCGCGCGCGTCTCGGAAATTTTTTTCTGCAATTTTTCGGTTTCGGCGCGGACGGTATTCAATCGAAACGATATAGCGCGCGTAATTCTTACCGCCTCGTTCATAGGAATCGACAGCGGTTTTTCCAACACAAAAACTCCGCGGCTCTCGGCTTTTTCAAGGGTCGCGACAAACAGGTCGGCTTTGACGAACAGTAGCACGCCCGCAAAAGTTTTCTCGGCGGCGTTGACGGCAAAATCCGTGCCGAACTCGTCGGACAACGGCGTATTGACGACAATCATACTGAACTCGTTTTCCAAAAGCGCGCGCCGCGCCTTACTCGCGTAAGCCACGGTTAAGGTTTCGATATTGAAAGAACGGAAGAGGCGCGCAAGCCGTTCCGTATCCTTTTCTATCGAGGATACAACAAGGACTTTTTCTTTCAAAGATTTTTCTCCCGAGCTTAGCCGAAAGGCGTTTGTTTTTCCGTATTTTTCCGCGCATATTACGCGGCGTAATCCGCGCGTTTTTATGCGTTTACGAAATAAATATTTTTCGGCTTTTTATATCTTTTCAACCTTTCCGCAATTCACGTTGCAACGCGTTTACGGAACAAATATTTAGCGGTTCTTTATTCCTTCGTTTACACGCGCCGCGCATTGCCGTATTTGAAAACTTAACGAATACAGTTTATCACATTTTTTTTATTATGTCCAACCTTTTTAGCGCCGCGAAAACGCCGCGACGAAAAAACGGACTCGCGTTTTTTGACGTTTCCGCTTAATTCCGTAACGTTTTCGGAAATCCCGCGTTTATTCCCCGTTTCCGCGCGTCTCCGCATATAATAATCTAAAATCACGTATTCCGTAATTTCTCCGTAAATTTCAACGAACGCGCCGGTTTACGCCTATACGATCGTCTTTTTGACCTCTATATATTTTTTCAACACCTTTTCTGGAATAACACTCGCTATAAACGGGCTGTTTTCGGCGAGGATTACGGCCTCATTCAGCGAACCCGGCAGTCTTCGCGTATTTTTTCGGTTATCCGGACTGTCGTCGTAAGGCGGACACAGCTCCGTCTCTTTCTCCACGCCCTCCAAACCCGCCGCCAGCACTAACGCGAACGCTAGGTAGATATTGCACACGGGATCGGGCGATCGCAGCTCCATATGGCAGAAATCCTTTTCGGATATGATTCTGACCAAACGGCTCTTATTATAATACGACCACGATATACGCTCCGGCGCGGTGTATTTGCCCAGCCGCGTATACGACTCTTCGACGGAATTCAAAAACAGCGACATTTCGGCGGTTCGCTCGAGTATGCCCGCTATAAAATGCTTGGCGGTCTCGCCAGGCGCGCCGTCATTCAGCTTGAACAAATTTTCGCCGTCCTTAACTAATGTGATTTTTATGTGCATACCGTTGCCACTCAGCCCGTCCAAAGGCTTCGGGTCGAAAACCGCCGTTGCGCCGTTTCTCGCGGCGATTGTGGAAACCACCCACTTAAAGGTCATAAAATTATCGGCGGTGGTCAGTATGTCGGAATATCTGAAATCGATTTCGTTCTGACCCGGTCCTTGCTCGTGGTGCGAGCTTTCCGGTCTTATACCCATCTTGTCGAGAGTCAAGCAAATTTCGCGCCGTATGTCCTCGCCCTTATCGAGCGGCGAAATGTCAAAATATCCGGCGTTATCGAAAGGCGTTTTCGTCGGATAGCCGTTCGCGTCGTTCTCGAACAGATAGAACTCGCATTTGACACCCATATTGCACGAAAAGCCCATATTTTTAGCCTTCTCCCTGACGCTTTTCAAAATATTGCGGCTACTGCCCTCGAACGCCGAGCCGTCGAATCTGAATATGTCGGAAATGAACCTTATTACCATATCGTTGTGCGAGCGCCACGGCACAAGCGAAAAGGTTTTCAAATCGGGTTTAAGATACAAATCGGCTTTTTCTATATCCAAAAAACCGTCGACCGCCGCCGTGTCGAAGGGAATCCCCTCCTCTATAGCCTTAAAAAACATGCCCGGCATAATCGATATGTTTTTCTGAACGCCGAAAATATCGCAAAACCCTAAACGAATGAATTTTACGTCGTTTGAATTTATAAAATCGTAAAGCGACGCCTCCGTGAATTCCATTGTGAAACCTCCTTAGATTTTATTATTGTTTTTTTACTTCGCGGGGGAAACCTTTTGTAAACAAAAGGTTTCCCCCGCGCCCCTTTCCAAAAAACTTTAATTTTTTTTATAATTCTATTCCGTTAGATGCCGCGCCGTCATTTTTTGCCGCAAACGCGTTTCTTGCTACTCCGCGCTTTTTGCCGGTTTCCGCGCTTCAAACTCCTTTCCCCAAAAAAATTCCGATAATTTATATCATAAAATATAACAACGCCCCGCGGCGTTTTACGCTTATGCCGATACGGCGTTTTTTTGCATAAGAGCTCCTTTTTACAAAGCGGGCGCCGCCGGAATAAACATAAAAAAGCCGAATTTTTTTGAAAAGGGGAGCGGGGAAAGTTCTTTGCTCACAACAAGGATTTCCCCCGCGTACTGACAAATAAAATTAATTAATAAATCAATTATTCACATACAATTGCTTATACGGATTGCGCGTATTCGGCGTTATGCGCAAAAATTTGCTTTCCATAATTTTGTTAAAATCGAACCCGAAAACCCTCGCGAACTCCTCTATATGCTTGGAAACTCCGGCGAGGGCGACGGCGTCCGCGCCGACGTTTTCGGCGACAAGCCGCGGCGAAAGTCCCAGGGCGGAAGCTTTGACGCCTCTTATAAATATTTCGCCGCCGTGCATACCGTTGGCGATAGAATCGCCCGCGGGATTTTCGCGGTTTTCAAGATTTAAGAGGATTATCACGCCGCCGGCCTGGTACTCGCCCAAAAAGTTCCCCGACCCGCCGCCCGCGACTATGACGGGCCTTAATTCCTTATACGATTTTATATGCACGCCCGCGCGGTAGCCGACGCCGCCTTTGATATATATCGCGCCGCCGCGCATAGCGTAGCCCGTCGCGTCGCCCGAATTGCCGTAGATATATATCCTTCCGCCGTTCATCGTATCGCCCGTCGCGTCCTGCGCGTTGCCGTTGACGTAGAGGTCGCAATTATTGAGATACGCTCCGAGCGCGTTGCCCGGCACGCCGTTTATCCTCAAAATTTTGTTTTCCAAACCGCTCCCGATATACCGCTGCCCGTTGCAGTTGTCCACGACTATCTCACCGTCGCCGCAATTCTTTATCTCCGCGTTCAAATCGCTGAAATATTTACCCTTAGCGTCTATAACCGTCATTTTTTTCAATACCTCTTTTTCCTTGCTCTTGTTTAGGAAAGAATAGATTTACGCGGGGAAGCCTTTCCCGAAACACTTAATTTAATAACTACCGCATAAATAATAACGCCGCCTTAAAAAAGAACGAAAAGCCCGCGCTTTAAGCGGACGCGGCCGCGAATAAACTTTTCAAGCCGGGCGGAGATTTTTTTTCGCGTATAAAGGCAAAAGGGCGCGGAACGCGGCGTTTAATTTATATTTCGCAAAAAAACTTACCCTCGGCGCTCGACTTGAACGAAGCCGCAAAAAAAGCGGGGAGGATGAGACCTTTAGTTCACAAAAGGTTTTCCCCCGCGTAAATCCCCTGTCGCGATTCCCTTCTTTTGAGGACTTCGTCGCGGAATTCCTTCGGGTAAAAATTCAGTCCCGCGTTTTCAATCAGCGCGTCGGCGTCCAAGCCGGATATATCCCGCCTTTCTCTGACGAGCGCGGTATATATGCCGGCTCTTTTGAAATCGTCTATAAAAATAAATCCTTTCAAACCGCCGTCCTTTACGAACAGTTTTTTCAGAGTGCAAGCGGAAACGGAAGATAAATCGGAAGCGGAAGCCGCCGCGAAAGAGCCTCTTTTTATTTCCTCGCCCTCGTAAATTCCGGCGGTCAGAATATGCTTGCCGAAAAAACCTATCGCGTTCATAGGCATCGCGCCGTCGTACTCCGCGCTTCCGCCCGCCATATTTATGCCCGCGGTTTCACCCTGAATATAGGCGTTGGGCAAAATCGGCGTCACGCCGCGCCTGCCCGTAACCGCGCTGAAGCTCTCCGTGCAATCGCCGGCGGCGTAGATATACGGGTCGCCGGTACGGGAATTTTTGTCTATGAATATTCCGCGTCCGATCTCAAGACCCGCATCCTTCGCGACGGCGGTTTCGGGGGTAACGCCCGTGCAGACGCAGAGTATATCGAATTGAAAATCGTCGGGGCTTACGTCCGCCGAGAGCAGAAACTTTATGCCGCGGCTCTCCAAATGCGCCTTTATGAGCGCGGAGCTTTCGGCGTCGAGAATACTCGGCAGAACTCTGTCCGCCATGTCTACGACGGTGATTTCCGAAACCCTTTTATATATCGCCTCGGCGCATTTCAGCCCGATTAGCCCCGCGCCGAAAATCAGAACTTTCGCGTTCTTCACGGCGTCGGTTTTCGCCTTTAATTTGAGCGCGTCGCCGAGAGTCATAAACGTATGGTACTCATATTTTTCCAGCCCGCGTATGCGCGGCACAAACGGACGCGCGCCCGTCGCGATAAGTAGCCTGCCGTAAGGCATAACCTCGCCGTTTTCCAACGCGACGGTCTTTTTTTTCGCGTCTATTTTCACGGCGGCGACGCCTTTTTTGAGCTCGCAACCGTTTTTCTCATAGAAATCGCCGGGGCGGTATTTCATACGCTCGGCGTCGGTTTTCCCCTCCAAAAGATAAGATATAAGCGGTCGCCCGTAAACGTGATAAGGCTCTTCGCCGACTATGGTTATAAGCCCCTCCCGGTCTACCCGTCTTATTCCCTCTATACCGCCGACGGCCGCCGCCGAGTTACCTATTATGACATAATTCATTCCGTAAGCTTCCCCCTGCAATTTTTTATTTTCCCGCGAATTTTTTCGTCGTTTTTTTACGCTTCGTTACTTACATTTTTTCATTGTTCTTTAACGTTTTTCATTGTTTTTCTCCGCGTCCTTTACGCGTTTTTCAACGCCGTTCTCAGCGTTTCTTTACTCAAATTTCAGGCTCTTTTCTACGCGTTTTTTACGCTTTTTACCGACGATTTTCCGCATATTTTCCCATTGTTTTTTACGCTTTTTATCATATAATTTTATCAGTTCCGCCGTTGAGGACTTTTATCGTTTATTCCAAAATTATGGCTCTGTTCGGACAGTATTTGACGCACATCGGCGAGCCGCCCGAATTTTCAACGCAAAGCTCGCATTTCATAGCCGCGCCGTCTTCGCCTGCGGCTATCGCGCCGTAAGGACAAGCCAGAACGCATGTAAAACAGCCGACGCATTTGTCCTTATCGATTTTTACAACGCCGTCAACCTTTTCCAGCGCGCCGCTTATGCAGCTTTTCACGCAGGACGGCTCATCGCAATGACGGCACGAAACGGCGTATGAAATCCTGCCGCTCTCCTCGACCGTTATGCGCGTATTAATCGGCTTGTCTTTAAGCGCCGCCGCTATGTCCTTAAAACCCGAATTAGCGTAGGCGCAAATATATTCGCACAGGCGGCATTTTAAACACCATTCCTCTTGAACGTAAATTTTCTTCATCTCTTCTCCTTTTTGGAAACGGGGACGGGCGTTTTTCGCGCGTTTTATAACCGCCCAACAAACGCGGCGGCTTAACGCGCGCCGCTCCTTAAATAAAATAAATTACAAGGTTACCGTGATCTTTTGGAAAGGGGCGCGGGAGAAAAGCCTTTTCTCCAAAGAAAAGGTTTCCCCCGCGCAAATCCTATTTTTAAACAAAAATTTCCCGTCCGCCTATTCTCCCGCGTGTTTTACGCCCAGAATATCGAGTTCCTTTCGGTTCAATCCGATACCGCGCAGCATAAGTCTGTTACCTTTGAGGGCTTCTATCGAATTGATACCCATGCCGCCCATCATTTCCTCTATTTCGTGCTTCCAAGCGGTGACTAGATTGACGAGTCTTTCGCTTCCGACCTCGGGGTTAAGGCGTTTCACAAGCTCGGGGTTCTGGGTGGCTATACCCCAATTACATTTCCCCAAATGGCACGAACGGCAAAGATGGCATCCTAGTGCGAGGAGCGCGCCCGTCGCGACGTAAACGGCGTCCGCGCCAAGCGCTATCGCCTTGACGACGTCCGCGCTGTTTCTGATACTGCCGCCGACGACCAAGGAAACCTCGTTTCTTATGCCCTCTCCGCGCAGTCTTTCGTCTACGCAGGCGAGCGCAAGCTCTATGGGGATACCGACGTTATCTCTTATTCTGGTCGGCGCCGCGCCCGTTCCGCCTCGGAAACCGTCGATAGCGATGACGTCCGCGCCGCTTCTGGCTATACCGCTCGCGATAGCCGCGACATTATGCACGGCCGCGATTTTGACTATGACGGGCTTGGAATAATTGACCGCCTCCTTTAAAGAAAACACAAGCTGTCTTAAATCCTCTATGGAATAGATATCATGGTGCGGCGCGGGCGAGATCGCGTCGGTGCCCATAGGTATCATACGCGTTCTAGACACGTCCTCGACGATTTTTTCTCCGGGCAGATGCCCGCCTATACCCGGCTTCGCGCCCTGCCCCATTTTGATTTCGATCGCCGCGCCCGCGTCGAGATACTCCTTAAACACGCCGAACCTGCCCGACGCGACCTGCACTATCGTGTTTTTTCCGTAACGGTAAAAATCCTTATGCAGACCGCCCTCGCCCGTGTTGTAAAATATGCCCAATTTTTCCGCCGCCGCCGCGAGAGATTTATGCGCGTTATAGCTTATAGAGCCGTATGACATAGCCGAAAACATAATCGGCACGCTCAAAACCATAGGATTGCGTAGCGTATTAATCAATTCGCCACGCCCGTTCCGCTCCGCGTTTTGCGGCTTGACTCCGAGCGCGACGCGCGTCTCCATCGGTTCCCTCAACGGATCTATCGACGGATTAGTCACCTGCGAGGCGTTAACGAGAATCCTGTCCCAATAGACGGGATACGGCTCGGGCGTACCCATAGACGAGAGCAACACCCCCCCCGAGCCCGCCTGTTTATAGACGCTCTTTATCGCCGCGTCGTTCCAGTTCGCGTTGTCGCGGTAGACGTTCGGATTTTTTATTATTTTCAGCGCGCGCGCGGGACACAGCGAAACGCACCTCTGACAGTCCACGCAGGACATACTGTCCGAGGTCATTCTCCCAAGCTCCGAGCTGTAGGCGTGCACAAGATTGGCGCATTGCCTCTCGCATACGCGGCAGTCTATGCACCGCTCTCTGTCGCGCGTAACTTCGTATATATTATCATCGTAATTTATAGGCATATTCTTTGTCCTTAATTTCAAAAGGGTTTATGCGGGGAAACCTTTTGTGAGCAAAAGGTTTCCCGCGCCCCTTTCCGAAAAGCTTCAATATTTTTATTTATAATCATACGGGCTTTATCGCAGGTTGTCCGCTGTTTTTGTCCGTCGTTACCGGATTTTCTCCCGCCGCTCGGTAAGCCGGAGCGCAATTCCCACTAAAAGCCATCTGAACGCGCCCTCTTCGTCCGAAACGCTTTTCCTTAACTCTTTTGCTTGATAAAACGCGTTCAATAAACGCGTTCAGCTCCTTAACGGAACCGTTTACGGCGCGTTTTCCGCTAAGTCCGTTTGCGTTGCGGCGGGTTGCAAGCCGTTATATTCCGTTACCGCTCGGCGGCGTTCGCGCCGTTAAAACACCGGTACTTTCGGGAAAGGGGGGAACCGTAGAAAAGCCTTTTGTTCAAAAAAGGTTTCCTCACGTGTAAATACGCATTTATCAAAAAATCAGACTAATTCTCACACGACCGCGTTTTCTTTCAGCTTAATCAAAACGGCTTCGCCGCCCGAAGGCGCCCAAACGCGGTCGAGAGACGGCTCTATTTCGCGTATCGCGCATTCCTCGCTCGCGATATAGACGGTATTTTTATTTTCGCCTACAACCATAGAGCGGAGTTTGAGCCGGTCGTTCAGGGCAAGCAATCCGCCTTTGAAGCCGACGATGATTGAGAACGGTCCGGTTACGAGAAGGCTCGGGTACGCGGTTCTAAGATATGTGAGCCGGCTTTTGTCGGGCTCTTCGAGGGTTTTAATCTTTTCCCAAAAGGGCGCGGCTATTATTTCGGCGGTCTCGGTCAGGGTATGCTTTTTCCGTCTGACAAGATAGTCCCATATATAGGTTATGACCTCCGTATCGGTTTGGAGCGTACATTTATAGCCGAACATTTCGATGAAACGCCGGTTCGCGTCGTAGGATGAGATCTCGCCGTTGTGGACTACCGAAAAATCGAGTATGGCGAACGGGTGCGCGCCGCCCCACCAGCCGGGAGTGTTCGTGGGATATCTACCGTGCGCTATCCACGAATAGCCCGCGTACTCGTCGAGGCGGTAGAAACGCGCCACGTCCTCGGGAAAACCTACCGCCTTAAACACGCCCATGTTCTTTCCGGACGAAAAGACGAAAACGCCTTTGAATTTCGTGTTTATACTAAACACGCAACGTAGCGCGTACTCGTCCTCGTCGAGCTGGCTGTCGTTTAGCTTGGTGGGGAGCGGCGCGACGAAATACCGCCAAATCAACGGCTCGTCGGTTATTTCCGGAATTTTTTTCGTGGGAATTTTCGATAGATTGATTATATCAAAATGCGCTTCGAGAAAGCTCTCGCATTCGGACTTCGCTTCCGCGTCGGTATAAAAAATATGCAAAGCATAAAAATCCTTATATTCCGGATAGATACCGTAACCCGCGAAACCGCCGCCCAAGCCGTTCGACCTGTCGTGCATAACGGATATCGACCGTGCGACCGCGCCGCCGTCTATCCTATCGCCGTCTTTGTTTATTATGCCCGATACGGCGCAACCCGACGGAATTCTGACCTCGCCCTCTTTTTTTCCCGCAATCGGCGTCCGCGTCGGCGCGCCGTCGTCGACGCGGTTTACGGCAAACGGCGAAATTCTGATTTTACCTTCTGTTTTCATTGAAAAATATCCCGTTTACTACGCGCCGCTTTATTGTGTAGCTTTATATGCGGATATATCCCGCGGTTTATATGCGATATAATGCCGGTAATTCCGCGGTTTATATGCGGTTTATACGTAATTACCGAGCGGTTTATATGCGAACATATTCTGCAATTTATTATGCGATCGCGCAATAAAAATTAAAATTATACCGAATTATAAAAAAAGTTCGCTATTTTTTTATCAAAACAGCGAACGCCTTTGTTCGATTGGAATAAATTATATCATATAAACGGCGGTTTGTAAACGATAAAACGGCAAAAAAAACATAATCTCAATGAATAATATCTTATAATTATATAAGCGTCCCTTATACTTATTAAACTTTTAAATTACGCGGCGTACGATTTAAAAGAAATTTGAAGTCCGCTTAAAACTCGGCGGGAATTATCGGTATGTAGGCAATGCCGTCATACCGATCGCAAATATAATTAGTGCTTGTTTAAAAACCGAATTTATGATATACCGAGTATATGAAATGATATAAAATATGCATGGAATTACGACAAATACTCCTATAAGAAACGTCTTTTAGGAAATGTTCCTTCCAAAAACTCAAACGATTTAGGCGTGTTGCCGCCCGCTTTGATAAGTCAAATAGCTCCTTTATTACTTTCGTACTTGTTGCTTCAATCGTCATTTTACTGAAATAACATTTGGACGTCTAAATTACAATTCAAAGGTATCGAAATATAAAGATTATAAACAGTTTTTTAATATGACAGCTCAAAAAGTAATAGGCTTCTATGAAGCGAACAATAAACAGCATCACATCGAAAATGGAACAATCACAGAACTTAAAAATGAAAATAGCCGTGTTAAACATTAGGGTTTGTTTAAAAACCGTTATCTTGTCAACAAAAGAAATTGCTTGTAAAATGTTGTCAAAATCTTGATCTATGAAATTGGGAGTAGGGTAAGGCTCTATACTAACCCATGTTTTACATCCGGTATCATGAAGCTGTTTAAGGGCAGCGATTCTTTCTAAATAAGGCGCAGATTGGGGGTTCCATTTCTTGACTAAACTTCTCGCTTAAGGATATGGAGATATTGCCGTGCAAAGTTCAATCCGTCGTGAGCCGATGACAATTGAAGAAATAACGGAATATCTAAACTCATTCAAAGGTTTAGATTATACCGTTGAAAAGTACAAAAAACGGCTGATTTACCTTTTTATCCGCAAGATAATCCTTTGTAATGAAAATGCCTTGTGTATTTTAACTTTACAGACCGTGCCGAAGCCTTATTAACTTTGGACGACAGCTTGGGAAGCGAGAGGATTGCCCCAACTTCGGTTGGGGACGGTTCTTCTCCGTTTGCCGTGGCATCTGATGTAGGTGTCAATAAAGCAAACGAACCCGAACACACCGGCAATGTGTTCGAGTTCGTAAATTTTGGTGCCGGAGACCGGACTCGAACCGGTACGGGGTTGCCCCCGAAGGATTTTAAGTCCTTTGCGTCTGCCATTCCGCCACTTCGGCATATTTTTGGAGGCACCATCCGGATTCGGACCGGAGTTGAAGGTTTTGCAGACCCTTGCCTTACCGCTTGGCTATGGTGCCGTATATAACGAAAATAAGAAAAAGACGCGCAACGCCGCGCAAAAAGTTAATAGAGAAAATTCCGAAAACCGCGCGGATTCCGTCCGGGACTTACCGACGGCACGGTTTTCAATTTGCAAAGCGAATTTCGACCGGCAAAACGAAGCTCGGATTTACTTAAAGAATCCCGATTGGCAAAACGAAGCCCGGATTTATAAAATAAGTTTAAATTTACAAAACGGCTTCCGAATTTGAGAAAACAAATTCCGATTCACGGAACAAATTTTTAATTTTTTGGAGCGGGAAACGGGATTCGGACCCGCGACATTCGCCTTGGCAAGGCGACGCTCTACCACTGAGCCATTCCCGCAGAAATGAGTGAGCGCGTTTTTTATTTCCGATATATTATATTAGATTTTTTTAAATTTTGCAAGCGTTTTGATACGGCTTTTCAAATAAATTCATCATGAGGAGTGGACATTTAGCAATTCAAACAAAATTCATGATTCCGAACGGGACTTCTCTGAATTTATGCAAGCGTCGGTTTTCCAACGGTTTTTTGCGTATTACCGGAACGCGGCGCCGCTCTTTATTCTCGCCGAATTTATTGTAGGCGTTTACAAATAAAGCTAACTCTGCGTTAAGAGCTTCAAGACTTCGGAAAAAGCAACGGACGACGCGACCGCAATCAATAATGTCAACGCCATAAAAATTTCCACATTCATTATTCTTCCGTTCCTTCCCCATCGCTCCTTTCCCGAGGTGTCGCTCCTTTTTTTATAACTTGCTTGTCGTCATTTTGAGTTTTAAATAAACTTCGCTTTTTGGTCGATCCATTCGATTCTCCTTATATAACGCAATTATTTTTTAATGCCGTTTGAATTTTTATTCATCGTTTTATGAAAAAGAAATCGCTAAAATTGCAAGTTGTTTTCCGTTTGAAAAAATACTTGCAATTTTAACAAAAAAAATATTATAATAATACTAAACCTTGGAAAGACATTCCTATCTGTTGAAAAGGAGCAACTAATTATGGATTTAATACGTCGCAAACAATTCTTAGAAGAAATAAAAGCGTGGCGCGAAAAGGAAATCATCAAAGTCGTTACGGGCGTTCGCCGTAGCGGAAAATCTACGTTATTTAGTTTGTATATCGACGAACTAAAATCCGACGGCGTAACCAACGAACAATTGGTTTTTGTCAATTTTGATGAAATTGAATTTGAGTCGCTGAAAAATTATAAAGCGCTTTATGAGTATGTCAAGAAACGAATCCTGCCCGACAAAATGACCTATATCTTTTTAGACGAGGCGCAAGATTGTACGGAATTTGAAAAAGCCGTGTCTAACCTGTATCTCAAAAAGAATGTAGATATTTATTTAACAGGCTCAAACGCTAATATGCTTTCCGGCGATTTGGCTACAAAGCTGACCGCACGCTATATTCAAATCGATATGATGCCGCTGTCTTTTGCGGAATATACCGAAGCTGTGAACATTGCCGATAAACGGGAGCGGTTCAACCGCTTTATGAATTGGGGCGCGTTCCCTTATGCCGCACGTATGATCGACACCTTTCGTTCCAACAACCAATATCTGGAAGGCGTATATGACACCGTACTTGTGCGTGATATTTTGCAACGTAAAAAAACGCAGGATGCGGCGTTACTCAAATCTATTGCCGCCTTTTTGGCAAGCAACATTGGCAATTCCGTGTCGTCTAAAAAAATCGCCGACACACTTACCAGCAACGGTCGCCCTACGGGAGTTGCCACCGTAGAAAATTATCTTGAAGCCTTATGTGACGCTTATCTGTTTTACAAGGTTGCCCGCTACGATATCAAAGGCAAGCTACACCTGAAAACCGAGGGTAAATATTATATATGCGACACGGGTCTGCGCAATATGATACTTGGCACACAAGGTCAAGACATCGGACATCAAATTGAAAATATCGCCTATTTAGAGTTGCTCCGCCGAGGCTATACCGTTAACATCGGTAAATCGGGACGCGACACAGAGATAGACTTTGTCGCCGTAGGAGATAACGGGACGGAATATTATCAAGTTTCGGCGTCGGTGTTGGATGAAAATACGCTAACGCGAGAGCTTACGCCTTTA
>JAISOS010000060.1 GCA_031275485.1 Clostridiales bacterium
GCCACCGACGGTAATCCGACGTATTGCCAAGTGATTTTCGGCGGTGAACACAAGCGGAATATTCGAGATAAGAGCGACACGCACGACGTTGAAAGCATAAATTCCGATTTACGAACCTATATCGCCGGTTTGCGCCGTCGGAGTCGTTGCTTTTTCCGAAGCCTTGAAGCTCTTAACGCAGAGTTAGCTTTATTTGTAAACGCCTACAATAAATTCGGCGAGAATAAAGAGCGGCGCCGCATTCCGACAATACACAAAAAACCGTTGGAAAACCAACGCTTGCATAAATTCAGAGAGGTCCCGTTCGGAAGCATGAATTTTGTTTGAATTGCTAAATGTCCACTCCTAATTTAAAAAAAAGACTTGCGGCGTGTACGCTTTATGTGCTATAATTGAAATATGAATTCGGAAAAATCGAATATGTTGCGCAAATTGAAGGAGAAATTTTTAGAAATGCTTTTTCCGACGGGCAATAGCTGTCTTGCTTGCGGCGCGGAGCTTAAAAGTGGCGGGGACGATAACGGCGGCGGGAGGTTTTCGCTTTGCGGCGATTGTCTCGGAAGTTTGCCGTACATATCCGACGGAACGCAGGTATGCGAAAAATGCGGCAAGCCTTTTTTAAACGAGGCGCGTTTTTGTCCGGAATGTCAAAATCACGGCAAGGTTTTCGAGCGAGCGAACTCGCCCTTATTATACGCTGGATCGGCGGTAAAGCTTGTCGAAGGACTGAAATTTTTGAACAAAAGATATTTGGCGAAGCCGCTCGGCGAATTTATCGCGACGGAATATATACGGCGCGGCTATTTTGCGGATTTGATAATCCCCGTTCCGATGTTTCCCGCCGCAGAAAAATTGCGCGGCTTCAATCAGAGCGCGTTGCTCGCTAGGACCGTGTCTGAGATCTTGAATATAGAATTTTGCGGAGATATTTTGATAAAGCTCAGGAACACCGCGCACCAAACGGCGCTGTCCGCGCACGAACGCCGAAAAAATCTCGACGGCGCGTTCGGAATCGCCGGCGCGGACGCGGAGAGTAAAAAATTGAAAAATAAGAGAGTTTTACTGATAGACGACGTGCTTACCACGGGCTCGACTCTAAACGAATGCGCGAAAAGTCTTTTGAGGGCGGGAGCGTCGGCGGTATGCGCGCTGACGGCGAGCGGCACGGCGTACAGGCCGCCGTCGGAAAACGCCTCTAAAAACGAAAGACGCGGATAAAAAAGCTTTCGGCGGAAACGGTTCCGTTTAAAATTGGAAAGGCTTAATTTTTCGACGGAAAATACGGATATGTCTTTGACGCGGATTAATCGCGCGCGACGGTTAAAAAAGCTTATTTTTAGTCAAAAAACGCGAATCGGAGTTTAATTGCGAAAAATCGCGTTCGGCGGTTGAAAGGGGCTAAACTTTTCGCCGAAAAACACGGATCGACTTTTAAACGTCCAATAATAACGGTATTGAGGCAAACATACGGCGCAATCCGCGTTTAAAAGCCGCAAAAGCCTCCGTGAGCGGCAAAACGTTTTTTGACGGGGGTGAAGGCGCGGCGCCCGCCGTAACGCCCGCGGGAGGCTTAGGACGGCATGGCTTAAAGTAACGGGAACTTGCGTTTGAGAATAGCGATAATGTTAAAAAAATCGCGGCGGGTTTTAGAACGCCGGCGCGAGGCTTAAAATACGCGGAACGGTATTTTGCCGGCTCAGTTTAAATTGCGGCGTTCCGCGTTGTAGTCCGCAATTGAAAAAAAAGGATATCCGGAAAGGCGTATGAGCAGAGGAAATATAGTGATAAAAAGACCGCGCGCGGCGTTAATTGTTTCCGCCGCCGCTTTACTTTTTTGCGCGGTCATAGACGCGCTCGCGCTTTCGCGCATATCGTTTTTGCCGGATTATTACGCGGCGTATTCCCTAGTCTGCGCGGGGTTGTCCGCAGTCTTTTATTTTGTCGTAATAAATTTCAGAACTCGCTCAAAAAAATCTTATATAGCCCTTATATGCGTATTTTTCGCGGCGGCGTACACGGTTTTTTCGTTCGTTTACAATTTGATCACGCTTTCGGCATTGGACATATTTTTATATAAATATATGCCTTGGATAATAGAGATATTGGCGAAATACGGCGTATATTTTTGAGCGGAATATTTGACGGATACCGCCGTGATACCGGTGCGATACGGCGCGTTTTTTTTAAAATTTTCGCGGCGATGCGGACACGCGGACGTCGCGGAGAGTCTGAAAATATTTTCGATTCTTTTCGCCGTCAAATTCAATGTTTTTATCGGAGTATCCTTTAATTTCGACTCTCCGAAATATAATCGTTACTAATCGGAATCGCGCGGAAACGGGAGTCGAATCTTTACCGTAAAGTACGGCGAAGATTCTTTTCCGTATTCGCGTAATACGGAAAACCGGTCTTTTTGCCGCTTGCGGCGAAAAATGCGGCGTTTAGTCTGCGCGGTTATATTCCATAAAGAGACCGTAAACGCGAAGATCGCTTTTTTGAAGAGCGGCGGCACATAAACGAACCTTTTTTACGCAAAATAATCAGTATGAAAAAGTTTTTTTTAATTCCGTTTATTTTGCCGTTTTTCACGGGAATTTCCGCGTATCCGCGCGCGGCGGCGTATGTCCGCGAAAAGGAAGCAAGCGCGGGTCGCGTCGGTTATTTTTTAACGGTAATCGCGAATTACGGTAATGATTACGGCGGTTACGCGGGAAAAACGGGCGTTAGTTACGGCGCGGCCGGCGTGAAAAAAACGGCTGAAAGCCGCGGCGGAACTTACGGGAAAACGACGAATAAAAATTGCGGAAAAAATTACGGCCGCGCTGAAACGGCAGCCGAAAACGGCGGCGAATACCGCGGTTATCATCGCGGAGAGCATACGGGCGGGGATTGCGCGGAGATTTACGGCGGCGAAAACTACGGCGAGACGCTTGGCGGCGGTATGCGCGACGCGAGACTGAAAGCTATTATGGACAATGAGGAGGACGGGTTGAAAAACCGCGCGGAAAGAGATAAGCCCGCGAAACCCGAAAACGAGAAAAAATTCATAAAATGGTGCGAGTTCAACGTGCCGTTTGACGCTCTCGAATACGCTATGGAAGCGGATATACGCTCGCGTAAAAACGCAGTTAACGCCGATATACGCTTGCGCGGAAATGCCGGCAACGTTAAGACACAGCCGCATAAAAACGGCGGTAACGCGGATATGCGCTCGGACAAAGGCGCGGTTCGCGCCGATATACGCCCGCATAAAAATACCGTCAACGCCGGTGCGCAATCAAATAAAAACGGCGGTAACGGAAGCTCCGGCAAATACGGGAGCGTCGACGCGGGCGGGAACGGCCGCATAGACTGGATTGAATTGCTCGCGCTCCTGGCGGTGAAAAATTACGGCAATTTTTCAAATTACAGGCGCGGGGATATCGAGCGAATCGCCACGCATATGAGAGAGGGAAAAAGTCTTGAGAATTTAAAAAGCGGCAAAAATTACGGATATTATAAGGACGTCTTTCAGGCGGTTTTGGGCGGGTATCTCGGCTATTACAGGATTATAAGACCGGACGGGACGGTTTCTGACAAGCGTTACGGGCTCAGGGTATTTTCGCCCATCGCCGCGGGATACGGCTATTCGCATTACGACGACTTCGGCGACAGCCGTAGCTTCGGCTACAAAAGACGGCATTTGGGACACGATATGATGGGCGCGGTCGGCACGCCGGTTATCGCCGTCGAGGGAGGAGTCGTCGCGGAAATCGGCTGGAATCGTTTCGGCGGCTGGCGCATAGGAATAATGAGCGGAGGCAATAATAACGGCGGCGGAAGCGTAAATACCGAAAACAACGGCGACGGTTACGAGGGCGGCAGACGTTATTATTATTACGCGCATCTGCGCAAAGACCGCCCTTACGCCGCCGAATTCAAAAAGGGCGACGCCGTGCAAGCGGGCGACGTTATAGGTTATCTCGGAATGACCGGATACAGCGACAAGGAAAACGTCGACAACATCAAGCCGCCGCATCTGCATTTCGGCTTGCAATTGATTTTTGACGAAAGCCAAATAAAGGGCGCGGGCGAAATCTGGGCGGACGTGTATGCTCTCTGCCGGCTTCTGCACCGGAACCGCAGCGAAACCGTATTCGACGCGGAAAAAAATACGCGCGTAAGGAAATACCGATACGAGTTTATAGATTAGAGTATGTTCATATAACGCGGTAAACGGCGTACTATAAAAGATACGTAAGGCGGAGGAAGGCGAAAGAGGCTCGGCGGGGTTCGATTTGCCGGGGGAAAACGCGCAAGGGCGCGGATTCGGCGGCACGGGAAACGGATAAATTACGGACTTAATAAAATATATTCGGCGGAACGCGGGTTCGCCGCCGTAAAAACGAGAAAAAGACGGCTTGGCGTTTCTTTCGCAAACCGTTTTTTTCGGTTCGGTTCGTTCAAAGCTATGAGGACGGGTTCCAATCCGTTTTTGTAAAAAATAATAATTTTTTTGGAAAGCGGCGCGACGGAAAGCCTTTTGTTCTCAAAGGATTTCAGCCGCGTATTTTTTATATAAAAAGCGACAGGCTTCCGCCGCATAATTCTTAATAAACAAAAAAAATCCCTAAAAGTTCATTTTTTGGCAAGCGTGGATAGATTGTGGAAAAGAAATTTATAAAAAAATCGAAAAAACGGAAAAAAAGTTGAAAAATCGGGGTAAAAACGCTTGACATAGACGACGACGACGACGACGTATAATGTGTAATATACATTGATTGGAAATATTTGTGGATAACTCTAAAAACAAAACCGGCAAAAAAAACGGAAAGGTAAACGAGCGTTAAGCCGCCGAAAAGCGGAAAAGCAAACCGATATTAAACGGCGGCGGAGAAAGAGGACGGTAAGTAAAAAATTAAACGAAACCGGCAAAAAAACGGTGGATATTTGCCGACGGTAAAAAATTTACAGTATATATTTTGGGAGTTCTAAAAATTCGCGTTGATTTCGCCCTGCAGGTATCCGTTTTTTACCGCGAAAATTTAGAACCGCCATACTTTTCATACTTTTTATGTTGGAGGATTGGTTCTATGAAGAAAGATGTGGGCTTTTGGTTTTTTGTCGTCGTCGTCGCCGTCGTTTTTACGGCGCTCGTGTTCTCGTACGCGGATTTAAACGCAAAGGTGAACGCAAACGACAGGACCGCTTCCGCGACGGTAACGTTTATGTCGGAGGGAGCGGTTTACGGGGTGATTACGGCGGACGGGAACGCGGCGTTGCCCGCCGATCCGACGAGGGACGGCTATGCGTTCGCCGGATGGTACGGCGACTACATAACCCGATTTATGGGTTTTGAAAACGTCGCGTCGAATATCATCGTTTACGCGAAGTGGAATCCGATTTACACCGTAACGTTTATGCTTTACGACGGGGTTTATAAAACGGTTACGGCGGACGGAAACGCGGTTTTGCCCGTCGCGCCGACGAGGACGGGCTATGTATTCGAGGGGTGGTCCGTCGACAGTTACGCCTTTATAGAATTTACGCAAGCCGATTTCGCGGGTCTTACGTCAAACGTTAAGGTGTACGCCAAATGGACGGAGGAGCAGGTTGCGGAGATTTATACCGTAACGTTTGCGTGGGGTCCGTCGAAAACCGAGGCCGCCGTAGTTACGGCGGACGGAAACGCGGTTTTGCCCGCCGCGCCGACGAGGGCGGGTTATATATTCGAAGGGTGGTATACCGACGATTATTTTCCGGCGGAGTTTACGCAAGCCGATTTCGCGGGCGTAGCGGAGGATATTAAGGTATACGCCAAATGGACGGAGGAGCAGGTTGCGGAGATTTATACCGTAACGTTTGTGTGGGGTTCTTCGAAAACCGAGACCGCTGCGGTTGCGGCGGACGCGGACGCCTTGATCCCGTCGTTTGTTATAAAAGACGGTTGCATATTTGACGGATGGTATACCGACGATTTCGGATGGTATACCAACGATTATGCCCCGACGGAGTTCACGCAAGCCGATTTCGCGGGACTTACGAGGAATATCACGGTATACGCGAAATGGGTTGAAAGCGGCGCGCAAGCTCTTACGTACACGGCGGTCGCCGGCGGATACAGCGTTACCGGAATAGACGCGGGCGGGGGCATTTTGCCGTTGACGAACATTATTATTCCGGATACGTTTAACGGATTGCCCGTAGTCGAAATCGACAACGGCGCGTTTCAAAGCAACACTTTAATCCTAAGCGTAACGATCGGCAATTACGTAACTGCAATCGGCAGTTCCGCATTCAGAGGTTGCACGTCGCTCAAGGCTATAAAGGTTTGGAAGTACAACGCGTCGTATAAGTCGATAGACGGAGTGCTGTTTGATAAATCGGGCGAAATACTTAGAGTTTTTACGGCGGGAAAGATCGACACTCCGGTCTATATTATACCCGCTTCCGTAAAGGAAATCTACGAGAACGCGTTCTACGGCTCTTCTCTTTATAAGGTTATAATCGGCGATTCCGTAACTGCGATCGGCGCTAACGCGTTCTACAATTGCCTTCTTCAGGAAGCGGAAATCGGCGCTTCCGTAACTTCGATAGGCAGCGCCGCGTTCTTTGGCAGTAGCTTGAGAACGGTCGTAATGGCGGACGGCGGCGCGATTATAATCGGCGAGTACGCGTTCGCCAATTGCGCGGGTCTTATGAACATAACAATATCCGATTCCGCAACCGTAATAGGTAGCGGGGCGTTTTATAATTGCGCCTCGTTGAGTAGCGTCTACATACCCGCTTCCGTAACGACAATCGGCTTTTACGCGTTCAGAAACTGCGCTTCGCTTACCGATATTACCGTAGGACGCGCGGACGGCACGGGAATGACGCTCGGCTTGTATTGGAACGACGGAAAAAACGTTATCTGGCAGCCTTGACGGGTTTAATATCGGAAAGGTTTTATACGCGGGGGAAGTCTTTTGTCAACAAAAAACTTCCCCCGCGTAGTTTTTTTAATAAAACACAAAAAATTTTCCTTATAAAAACCTGCATAAGAAGCAAGCGGCGATACAGCCGATAAAATTTGCGGCGAGAGCGGCGGGGACGGCGTAGCGGAGCTTGACGATTTTACTTTCGGCGAAATATACGGCGGCGATATAGAACGCCGTGTCGGAGCTTCCGACAACGACGCTGGCGGCGCGGGCGATATAGCTGTCGGCGGTGTATTTCGCGTAGAGGTCCTCGAGCAGGAGCAGACTGCCGTTGCCGCTGAACGGTCTTAAAAGAATCAATTCGGCAAGCTCGGAGGGAATACCGAAAAACGCGAGCGGCTTTTCCAAGACCTTTGTCAAAGCGCCGCTGAGTCCGCTCAGTCTGAACAGATTCACCATAATGAAAATCACGGCGAGATACGGAAAAATCGAATAGACAAGCTTGAGCGCGTCCCGGACGCCCTCCGTGAAACTGTCGTAGACTCTGATTTTTTTGACCGCCGCGTATACGAGCAGCGCGGCCAAAAGAAACGGTAAAATAAAATTCGCCATATTTACTCTGCTTTTACGTTATGCGCGCCTTTCCTAAAAACTTTAACGTTCTATGTTTTTTTAATTTAAGCGGGCGGTTTTCGCGTATTTTGCTTACCTTGCATACCTTAAAATACGCGCGTATTCCGCGCGCTTGAATATACGCTTTCCGTTTCCGCGGCGCGAGCGCCGTAGTTTCCGCGTGTTTTCATATCCTCAATTTTCCGCGTGTTTTAATATATTTTCGGCGTAGTCGAGAGGTTTTTCCGCGCATGCGTATATTATAATATAAAAATAACGGAGTCTTTCGGACGCGCGCCGAGGGGGGAGTCTTTTCCGCCGGGAAAAATCCCCTTTCCCGCGTAAATTTCTTCCCTTTTTAAGAATAAAAAACGGCGTTTTTCGCTTATTTTTCACGCGCGGCCCTTTTTTTCGCGGACGCGGCGGCGCATAAGCGCGCGAACAGGAAGCCCGCGCCCGCGCTTACGACCGACGCTATGATATTCGGAACGAGAATATCGGACGGCGCTTCGCTTCCCGACGCGGCGCGGAGAGCGATGACCGTCGCGGGGATAAATTGTAGCGAGGTGGCGTTTATGACGAAAAACATAATCATATTGGCGGACGCTTTTAGGGGATCGCTTTCGCGGTTCATTTCGTTCACCGCCTTGATCCCGAGCGGCGTCGCCGCGCCGCCCATACCGAGCAGATTCGCGGTCATATTCATCGTTATAAACGACTTTGCCTTTTCGTTCTCATTTTTATATATGAAATTCACGACGGGCTCGAAAAGCGAGGTGATTTTTTTGTCCAAGCGGGTTTTTTCGACGAGCTTCAGGACGGAAAGCCATACGGAATATATCGCCGTCATTTTCAGCGACAGTTCGACCGCGCCCTTTCCGCCGTCAATCATAATGCCGAGCACGGAATCGGGAGCCGTAACCGTGAGAACGGCGAGCGAAACCGCCGTTATGATAAGAAACAATAGGTTCATATCCTAATAAATGCGCCGAAGCCCCGCCGTATGACGGCGGAAAATGTCGAAAACGGTACGGCGGGATTTTTTGTTAAGGCTTATGCGGAGGAACCTTTTCTAGGTGGAAAAGGCTTTCCCGCCGCGCCCCTTATCCTAAAAAAACTCGGATATTTTAATAATTTTATCGGGTAACGGCTCCGTCCGACATAATTCGATAATTTATATTATAATTAAAATAATTTATTCAAAATATTCAAATTAAACGCCGCGTCCGCGCGCGTCGAAGCAATCGACGGCCGGAACGGCAAACGTCCTTTGCGGATGCGTCCGTCGGAAAAAATAAAAGCGGGAACGACAGATAATATCCTTCGGAAAAATAAACGCCGAAACGACAAAAGAGCCTCGCGGTTTGTCGTTCCGCGAGACTCTTCTGCCAATAAATTAGGGAGAATTTATGAAAAAACAATTTTTCGGGCGTTTCATATCGCCCTTTCGCAGTGTCGTTTTACGCGAGCGGGGAAAGCCTTGATTCCGCTTGCCGCTCCGCCGGCTTGCCGTTATCCGTTATTCATTTCTGATGCAGACACGAGAAGCTGTAGTCGGACAGCTTTTCGTCGCGGTAATATATCCGAACGGTCACGGGCTTGAGCCGGAACGCCGCCTCGCCGTCAAACGAGCGCTCTTTCCCGTATCCGTACTCCGAAACGCCGAACGCCGCGGACGCGGTCCGACCGTCCGTTTCGTTTGCGGATACCGCCCGTTCCGCCGCCGCGCGGCCGTTGAGATACGCGGATATATTAGCCGCCGTAACGGACGCCGGCGCTTGACCGCTTGCCGCCATTAAAAGCAATACGATGAGCGTGTTCATTCGCCGCCGACCTCCGTTTACGAACTTTTTCGTTACGCGTAAATTATAAAACGAATTTGTTAAATTTTCGTGAAAATACCGTTAATTTTTAATGAATTTTTATGTTTATATTTTTTTACGCGGGGGAACCCATATGTTCCCAAAAAGGTTTCCCTCGCGTAAAAAAATAAAGAAAATAAAAAAATTTATTTTTTTCAACTTTTTTTTCAAAGGGTATTGATATTTTCCCGAATTTGTGATAGAATAGAGTAGATAATCGGGGGAAGTATGTTTTTCTCGATTTTAGGAAGCAAAAATACGGCGGAATTCGCGGAAAAATTATGCCCGTTATTTTATATTATGAATACGGGAATATACGGATCGGAAATTTAGAGGGACGCGCGAAGCGCGGGAGAGGCTCTTTCGGCGAAAATAACGACGGAAAGGCTTGGTACGCGGCGCGGGCGCGGTTAAGGGCGCGTGGCGGCGGAAAAGTTCGCGGATTATGCGGATAACCCCGCGCGGCAACTTCTTTGCCGCCCCTTATATAAGGGGCTTTTCGGGAGAAATATATAGAAAATATATAATCGACGGTAACGGCGAAAAACGACAGATAAATTCGCGGAAAAACGCAAAGCTAAATATACGCAAGCAAGAGCGCGAATAACGCGAACGGTGCGGAAGCAAATAAAAGCGGAAATAACGCGGAAACAAAAGTGGAAATAACGCGTAAGCAAAAGCGAAACTAACGCGAAAACAAATAAAAGCGCGAACGGCGCGTAAGCAAGAGCGCGAATAACGCGAACGGCGCGTAAGCAAAAGCGGAAATAATACGCAAACATAATTCTAAAAACATAAATAATGCGGTATGAAAACATAAATAATAACGGGCAAATAACAAGTAAATAAAAATAAGAAGCAGATAAAAATAACAAGTAAATAAAAATATGCGGAAAAAGCATAATCGCATAACATAAAGGAGAACGGAAAGATGGCTGACAAGGGTATTTTAAAAGCGGCGGGTTTCAAGGTTTTTGTTTTGGCGCTGGCGTTTTTGTTCGGGACGGGGCTTTTCGCCGCCGGCTCGGTCGGTTTCGCCGCGGTAAGTCCCGGAATCGAGACCGCCGCCGCGCAGGAAACGGGCGGAGGGGAGGACGAATTCGGCGTCGCGGCGACTTGGACCGTAAGTATTACGGGATGGGTCTACGGCGAATACGACGAGGATGTAAACGCGCCGACGACGCAAGATCTCGATGTCGGCGACGGCTTGCTTGTGTACCGCTGGAGAATTAAAGCTAACAGCTTGGACGATTGGACAAGCTGGAACACAAAGCCGACGCAAGCGAATACGTATTCTTTCCAAGCGGCTTATTATGAGGGCGGAAGCGAGACCGGCGATTTTGAAGGCAAGACTGTAGATTTAGTTATCCAAAAAGCCGACTTCGACGCGTACATAAGTATAGACGATATCGATTTCGGGGGGGCGCTTTCGCCGGCGGCCGCGCTTGCGGCGGTCTCGCGAAACGACGACCGGGATCCTTCCGAGTTTACGGCGTTCGAATACGCCGCGCGGGGCGCGGAATTAGGCGACGATACGGGGTGGAGCGCGGAGGCGCCGACGGACGCGGGCGAATATACCGTCAGGGCGGTTTTCGAGGCGACGGCGAACTACAACGAGCTTAGGGTGAGCGCGGATTTTGAAATCCGCAGGATAGACCAAAGCGACGAAGCCGTTATAAGCGTCAGAAGCTGGAGTTTTAACGGCACCAGCGAGTTGTATGATGCGCCGCCAAGCGTTTCGGAGCTCCGGGAGGATCCGCAAATAACGTGGTTTTACAAATTGGAAAGCGGGGAAGAGTGGATTCTGTTAAACCCGACTTGGCCGATAAACGCCGGAGATTATGAAATAAAAGCGGAGATAGCCGAAACGACGAATTATAACGGCTTGACGCTGTACTCCGACTTCGCAATTTCGAAGGCGTCGTGGAATTTGGACGGTTTCTCCGTGACGCAAGACGGGTGGGTTTACGACGGGACTTCGTACGCGGCCCCGTCTTTCAATCATACTTCTCCCGAATTTTGGAATAATGAGGGCCCGAGCGTGAGCTATGAGTACTCATTGCTATACGAGGATTTATGGTCGACGGAAGGACCGGTAAACGCCGGGACGTACTCAGTGCGCGCCACGATAGGGGAAACGTCCAATTTCAATCGGGATGAGGTTTACGGAACTTTCACAATATCAAAAGCCGATTTTACCGCAAGCGTTACCGTGAGCGACTGGGTATACGGTTCGCACACGCCGGAGGACGGTCCGTTCGTGGACAATAATCCGGGGAGCGGCGCGGTTACGTATTATTATCAGAGATATCCGGTCGAGCTGTATCCGGAGGAAACGACGGAGCTACCGACCGCCGCGGGCGAGTACGACGTTAGAGCGGCGATAGCCGAGACGCAAAATTATAATTCCTACGAAGTATCGTCCGTGTCGTTTACCATTGAGAAAGCGGATTTGAGTGCGGCGGTAGCGATAGACGGCTGGGTATATCTGGAATACGAAGCGGAGAAAAACGCGGCGCGGATTTCGGGTAACGACGGGGGGGGCGTCGTAACGTTCAGTTATTTCTTCGACCGAAGGGAAAGCGATGATGAGCCAATCGATTTTTCGGCTTGGATAATCGATACCGACGAGTTGGCTATTGAGAATTTCGCGGCGGGAAAATACTTGGTCAATGCGTTCATAGAGGCCACCGAGAATTATAACGAGCATACCACGCCCGCGGTTCCGTTCTTCGTCGAAAAGGCCGAGCAAGCGGGAAGTCTGGAAATATCGATAGAAGGGTGGACCTACGACGGCGACACGAACGCGAGTCCGTCGATAATAGGCGGAACAATTCAAGAGAGCGCGGTCGTAACTTATTA